>CAZWCS010000003.1:11790-76611 GCA_964632805.1 uncultured Desulfobacterales bacterium | reverse complement strand
ATGGCATTAATTTGATGGAAGGTTCGCTGGCCAAGGCGCGACTGGTCGAGGCCTCTTTACAAGGAGCGAATCTGTTTCAAGCTGATTTTCTGCGGTCAACTATTACCAACACGAATTTCAGCGGCAGCAATCTGGACGACACCCTGATCGAACACTGGAGGCCGGCATGATGACAGGTGAAGAACTGTCGCGGCAGGTTAAGGCAGGGGACGTTTTTCACCAAGAAAACTTTGCCGGCGTGGATTGCCGCGGTGTGGACCTGTCCGGCGGTATTTTCAGTGAAGTCTGTTTTGACAACGCTGATTTCAGGGAGGCCAACTTAAAAGAAGCCATTTTTTCCAACTGTTCCCTGCATAAGGCTTTGTTTTCGCAGGCCAATACCCGGCACATCAATTTTGCGCAATGTATTCTGGACCAAACCGACTTTACGGCCATTACCACTGAGGCGGCCAAATTTATTGATTCCTCTCTGAAACAGTCCGATTTTTCCGGTTCCACCCTGACAACCTGTGTGTTTTCGACCAGTAATATGGAGGGGGGGCTTTTGGCCGGTATATCCCTTGAAACAACGGTCTTTTCCGGCTGTCAAATGCGACAGGCGGATTTTTCCGGCGCCACCCTGCATAAGGCCCTGTTTCACGGATGTAGTTTTGCGGACAACATTCTAGACGGGGTAACCATACAACTGTCCCTGTTTCACGGGGCCGATTTTGACGGGACCGATTTTTCCGGGCTTGATCTGACGCAGTGTCAATTTCATGAATCTACGCTGAAAAGCTGTAATTTTACCAATACCCGGCTGGATAAAAGCGGTTTCATGTGGGGTGCCTTGGAAGGCGCAATTTTTGACGGGGCCAGTCTGCAGTTTGCCAATTTCTATGAGGCCAATCTTTCCGGATCCAGTTTTCAAAAAACAGACCTGACCCGGGCCAGTTTGCAGAAGGCGGTTATCTCGGGTTCCGATTTTACCGGCGCCATCATGATTCAGGCCCAACTGGAAGGGGCGCAGGCGGAAAAGTCATCTTTTATCGGCGCGGATTTTACCTATGCGGATTTATCCCACGCCAGCCTGAAAGAATCGGATTTTTCCCGGGCCAGTTTGTATCTGGCAAATTTCCACGAGGTTGATGATGAAAAAACCAGGTGGACCGAGTCCACGAAAGCCCTCTCCTGGGGCACCAAAGAAAAACGTTTAAAAGCCGAAAAATGGGGGAAAAAATGAGTATCAAGGCATCTCCGGTGATTTCTATTAACCAAGAGTCGGCGCCGCTTATCCAAAACGCAGTGGTGACATCTGTAGCGGCGGATGGAATAAAAATTGTATTGGAGGGACAAACGGTCCGGGCCCGGAAAGCCTTCAGTTGTGTTATTGATCCGGCCCCGGATGATACGGTTTTGTGTTGCCGGAACAATTATGGGGATTGGTTTGTTCTGGCCATTGTGGAGCGGCCGGATAACGAGAATATGCAGGTTTCCTTTCCGGCAGATGTGACTTTTGCGGCCGGCCAGGGAAGCATGAGCTTGTTTTCCGGAAAATCCGTGACTATGGCGGCTGAAAATCTGAATACCTTTTCAAAAAAAACGATTAATCAAAGCGGCACAGCATATATTGCATTTGATAAAATATCGGCAAGCGGAAGTGAACTGCAGGCCAGCTATAAAACGATTCGGGTCATCAGTAACCTGATCAATACCATGGCCCGGCAGGTCATTGATAAATTCAGAGGCTATATCCGGCACACCGAAGATCATGACCAGGTTCAGGCCGGGCAGTTAACACGGCGTACAGACGGGCTTTTTTCGCTGGACTCCGGAAATACGGTCATGATCAGTAAAAAAGAAACCAAAATTGACGGAGAAAAAATATACGTGGCGTAACCGCTGTTTATTCGTTTTCAAAGGAGGATTGCATGTTTGCCAATTGTTCCATGCCGGGCATGGATTTCGGTATGCCGGATGTATGCCTGACGCCCATGGGACCGGTGCCGGTCCCGGTTCCCTATCCCAATATCGGTATTAAGATTATGGCGCTGCCACCGACAGCCAATATGAGACATCTTTTGACCTTTATGCCGTCCCACAATATTGTAACAACCACCCCGACCAGCCTGGGGGATTTTACCGGCGTTCTTCTGGGGGTTGCTTCCGGCATGATTATGGGGCCGGTCCGGAATATCCGCTGCAGTGTGAAGATGATTACCGGCGGCACCCCGGCTACGCGCATGCTGGATAACTCCCTGCAGAACCTGACCAATGTCCCCGCTGGAATGACCCTGGTGCCGGGACAGTTTAAAGTGATTAATCTGGCTTGACAATTTCAGAATCGGTATAAGGATTTTTATTATGAGCGAAAACAACCAGCAGCAGAAAACACTCGACATTCAGTTTCATGTATCACCGGATCTGGATTATGTGTATCGCGATGTTTTTAATGTTTACGTGGGAGCAGGAGATGTGGTGATTGAATTCGGCAATCAACACCGGGCCATGCCGGAACACGCCACCATTGCCAACCGGATTGTCATGTCGGTGGGCAACGCTTATACCCTGATTCAGACCTTGCAGAAGGCCTTACAGGAAGCACAGGTGAAATTGCACGAACAATTACAGGCCCAGAAACAGCAGCAGTAATCCCCTGATTGCTGAGAATTTTTGGCCGCCTCAAAACAGTGTTTGCAGAAAACAGTTGGAAGAGCTGCCGCCGCCCGAACCACCGCCATCAATGGAAGTGGTCTCATTTGCTGACAGGCTTTTCTCAAACAGACCGTAACCACCGAAACGCTCCGTTTCAAAGACGACTTCCGATTCTCCGGAAAAGTAGAGAAAGAGATGGGCATCTTCCCATTGTGCGGTGTCAGCATCATGATATAGAGGCTGTGTCCGGGAGGAAGTGGAAACCGGCAGGGAAATTTCCACCGGCTTTTCCAGATTTTCCGAAAGGCGGACAATTGTGCCGTCTGTATTATAAAGGTTGAGAAAATAGACCGGTACATTCGCCAACGTGGAAGCGGCATTGCAGATAAGAATAATGCGGAATTCCGACAACCCGCTTTTTGCTTTCAGTTCCGCTACATCTTTAATGGTGGCCGTCGCCTGGCCGGCGGTGATAACCAGCGGGCCTTCGCCGGTCGAGGCATCCACCGGTTGAGAAGCCAGGCTGAAATCATCTCCGCCGGCGGTCAAGGGCTCTCCCAGGATGGCCGCACGGGTGATCAGATCTGTTTGAATGGCATGAATGGCCGCCAGCTGATCACTGGAAAGATTTTCCCGGCCCTTTTGGACAATCAGTTCGTCCACGCTTTCCGCCAGTTTGGCCAGTTGCATTCCGTTTAAATCGGGATTGGCCGCCAGATTTTCCAGGGCTGTCAACGCACTGTTAACCTGATCTGCCGTCAAGCGCTCGTCGGCATTTTCCGGATCCGCAATGATGAGATTGTCCAAAGCGCCCAGCAGATAATTGGCCTCTTCTTCCGTGAGTTCGCCTTCGCTTTTATCTTTGATGGCTTCGACCACCCGGCCCCGCTGATCGCTGTTTAACTTCAGGGTGGACATGCTGTTGATAACCTCTACCGGCGAGTCTCCGTCCAGATCCGCAAAGGTGTCGATTTTTGCTTCGATGTTTTCCACCATCGCCAGTTGATCGGGAGATAGATTTTCCCGGCCGCCCTGCTGGGAAATCAGTTCATCCAGGGTTTTGGCCAGTTCCGCCTTCTGCTTGTCGGTTAAATCGGGATTGTTCGCTACGTTTTGCAGAGCCGCCAGCGCCTGATCGGTCTGATCCGCTGTCAGCCGGTCGTCGGGATTGTCCGGGTTGGCGATAATCAAGTTATCCAGGGCACCCAGCAGATTATTGGTTTCTTCTTCCGTAAGATCAGCTTGCTCGCTTTTGGCATTTACGGCCCCCACCACCTTATCCCGCTGGTCGCTGTTTAGATCCAGACCGGCCATGTCATTGAGCACCTCCGCCGGTGAATCCTCATCCAGACCGTTAATGGTATCGGTTTCCTCCCGATTCGGAGCCTTCCGGTTATCGTCATCCACCTGATTAAAACTGTCCTCTTCCTCGTCATCGTACAGGCCGACCGCCAGCGAAATGGTTACCGTTTTGCTGTCCGGGGTGTTTCCGCAGTCATCGCTGAGGGTGACTTCCGCCGTATAGGTACCTTCAGCCATACCGGTGGTGTCCCAGGTGACGTTTTTGCCGAAAAGTCTCTCTATCATACTGCCGTCTTCCCTGGATATTACCCATTCAAAGGAGGGGTTGGTCGTTATGGTTTGCGAAGAGGCTTTTAAATCAATTTTGTCACCGGGGGCACCGCCCAGTGAGGCGTTTTCCACCTGCACCTGCAGCGCGATTTTCTCCTGCACCTGGAGGGTAAATTCCTGTACACTCGTGTTGCCGCCGCTGTCTGTTACCGACAGCGTGATATTATTGGCACCGATGTCGGCGCTGGAAGGGGTGCCGGTTAGAAGAGCGGTTCCGTCCCCGTTGTCCGCCAGGGTGATCCAATCCAGGTATGTCTCCAAGGAAATGGAGCGGCCGCCGGTATCGTTCACATCCGCATCGCCGGTTTCGATTGTATATTCAAATTTTTGATTTTCTCGAATCACAAGTTCGGTAGGTTGGGAAGTAAAATGGGGGGGATCATTGTCGGCAGTGACCGTGATCGTAAAGACCTGGCCAAAAGCAGAGGGACTGTCCTGGTCACTGAATCCGGCCTTCAGCGTAGCGGTGTAGTTTTCCTTGCGGTTGGCCGGTTCATAGACAACCTGTCCGCCGGTAACCGTGTTATTATGCGGCGTTAAGGCATCCCCACCGGAAGATTGCAATACTCGTCCATACTCGGTTACCGCCGGGTCATCATCGTCTCCCAGAACATCATCGGGAAACATCGTAATTGATGAAACGACATTGTCGCCATCCACATCAATTGCCGTATAACCATTTAAAAGAGTGATAGTAAGCTTGGTATCCTCGTCTGTGGATTTGCTGACAGTGATATCCTCTGTAACAAAATTTTCCGCGCTGTCGGTCAGCAGGGGAGGGTTATTGGGAAATTCATAGGCGCCGATATCCACCCGGGTCTTGTCGGCATAGCTTCCTGTCTGCTTGTTATAGGGGCGTACGTTACCGGCGGCGTCGGTCTCGTCATACGCTCCCTGATAGTCGCTGCTGCCGGCGTTGATACAGGGTGAATTGCCCTGAAGGGACCAGTCGGCGTCGGCACCGCGGCCGTCCGGTCCTTTCTGGGTGGATTCGCCGGCAAATTGCGGATCGGCATCGATACTTCTAAACGGGGCGCTGTCCGCCTGTTTCTGCAAGTTGCAAAAAGAAAAAGACGAGAGGATGCTTTCGGATACCTGTTGATCATAGCTATAGTCTTCCTTCGGCTGGTTTTCATACCATTTCGATACATTGCCGTGAACAATGGTGTTGGTCACTGTCGGCGAAGCCGTAGGACCGTATATGCCGCTTCCCTTGGATCCGTAGATAGCATTGCTGACAATTACGCTGGAAAAAATCTGCGGAAAGGCGTTACTTAGAAAATACCCGCCGCCCCAGGATGTGGCCAGATTATTGCAGACCATGCAATTGGCAAACAAGGGGGAGGAGAGAGCGTCGATATAGACACCCCCGCCGAACTGGGCACTGTTGTCACATATCCGGGCGTTGATGATCACAGGACTGCTGGCGCCCCCGATATAAATCCCTCCGCCCATAAAACCGTCGGCGTTGCCTTTGATCACGCATTCGGAGATTGTGGGGGATGCATTCAGGCAATAAATTCCACCTCCCTTGGCGGAGTCATTGTTGCCTGAAATGGTCGTTTTTTTTATCAGAATGTTGTTTCCGCCTTCAATATAAATACCACCGCCGAATTCGGCCTGATTGTTTTTGATTTCGCTGTTTTCCAGGGTAAAATTGTTACAGTTGGAAAGACGCACTCCGCCGCCTTTATAGCCATTGCCGCTTTTGATCTCGCAATGATTGATATTTCCGGTACCACCGGCAAATTCCAGACAAGAACCGACGCTGATGCTCACGGGTCGTTGCATGGTGCCCTGAACCTGTAACGTGTTTCTGATAACCACCGCTACCTTATTTTCAATTTCTATCTGCATTCCTTCTTTTATGGTAAGGGGAAGAAGGACTTCCAGGGTAGCCGAGTCAGGATTGTCTTCATCCGGGATATAATCGTCGTCATCATCACAGTACCCATCGTCATCTCCGTCACAACAATATTTATCATTATCTTCGTCATAACAGTAATCACCGCACAATCCGGGAGAATTTTTAATATCTTCCTGCGTGCAGAGATGAATTTTAACCTTGGAATAGGCACTGGTGCCGGCATCGGGATTGTATTCCCAGATTTGATCGGGAATGAAAGATGGGTACCAGGGAGGCAAAATAACATAATGTTTGATGCCGTCTTTGGTGTAAGAAAGACAGATTGCATGCGCTCCGCCACCTGTCCCCGGTATCAGGAGCATTAAAATGATGCCGTAACCCAATATCCATCGGATACTCCGATACATAAGAGAAAATATCATGGACCCGTTACTTTTTTTTTCAGTTCGAAATTTTATGCTTTTTTACTCCGGATATCTTTTGCGCATTATATCATATCGCCCAGTTCAGCATTATCAGGGTCAGCATGCCGCTTTCACCGCTGGGTTCACTCTGCATGCGGAAATCCTGTCCGATTTCCAGGGTCAGATGGTCACACCGGTTGGGTGCCTTACTGATATCGCCGATGGTCAGCCCCAGTCCCCAGGTGAAACCGGATACTTCCGGGCTGCCGAAAGTGCCGGACGCGCCGGAAATAAGGGATTGATAATACCCCAGCCGGACTGATTTGATTTTAAACAGTGCTTTTTGATTGACCAGTTGATATTCCAGGCCGAGGGCATAGGTGTTATAACTGAAACTCCGTCCGGACGCCCGGGCACCGCCCCAGTCGACACTTCCATATTGCAGGGAAAACAGCAGGGATTCCGCGGTGGAAAAAATCCGTTTGTAAGCCAGACCGATATCGTAACTGTCGGGCTTGTCAAAGAAGAGGGCACCGGCGGAGGAGGTGGTGTCCCGTTCCGAGACGGCTTCTATTCCGATACCGGTAGATGTTCCGGCGCGGTAAGTTGCGCCCAGCGTGAATTGCCTTTTGTCGTTGTCAAGCAGTCGCAACAATATACCGGCGGAACCGGTGAAATCGCCGGCACTTTCCTCCGCCAGGTCGTATTTGTCAATTATTCCGTAGGAATCCCGTAAAAAAAGATGGGAATCTTCAATATCGATGTTGACATACTCCAATTCCAGTCCAATTTTCAGCCTTTCGTCAAAAAGCGAGACCGCATACGGCAGGCTGATAATCTGCATGATCTCGTGTATATGGCCCCAGGCAACATTGCGGCTGCCACTATCGCCAGCCCAGTATTTCGGCGTATAGGGGGAGAAAAAAAACAGGCCGATATCCCCGTATATGGTGTTTAATGAGCCTCCGGCGAACCAGGAACTCTGGGATACATCCAGAGGCCCGTCCTTTTCATTGATGGTAATCGCCTGGGCATATTCCAGAACCAGATCATGTTCGTCATCGGCCAGCCCGGCCGGGTTGTACCAGATTGCAGAAGGATCATCTGCAACCGCGGTGAACGCCCCGGCCAGGGATCTGGCCCGGCAGCCGGGAAAGGTGGAAAAAGGGCCCGCCTGTGCAATAGAACCGAAGGCAAGAATGACGATCAAAAATAGCCCTGTCCACGATAATTTCATATACTATTCTCCAAATAAAAAAAGTAAAATTTACATTCTATTAACAGACTCCTCAAAATGCAATACATAGTTTTTTCGAAACGGAGAAACCGCAATGCCGGCGAGAGAGGGCCTTCTATTGACAAAAGATTGCAGAACTCCTATTATTTGACAAACTCGTAAGTCGTCACTCCGGGCTTGACCCGGAGTCTACACATAATTAAGTAACTAAAAAAACTGGATACCGGGTCAAGCCCGGTATGACAAAAAAGCTGTTTTCCGACTTTACGAGTCCATCATTATTTTTTAATAATCTTTTTGCCTGCATTATTTGCCTGTATTGATGAAAAACGCGAACATTCGCTGCAGGCAGACGGGTATGAGGTCCCAATATATGAAAAAACATTTTTCCTATGAAAAATTTTCTTTTTTCAATTATACAACGGTAATTTTTCTTTTGGCCTTTTTTGTGTCCGGCCGCCTGGCGGCGGAGGAACAGGGACAACTCCAGAACATTACCTTTGCTACCCAATGGTATCCGCAAGCGCAGTTTGCCGGTTATTATGTGGCCAATGCGAACGGGATTTATGAACAATACGGCCTGAATGTAACGATTGTTTCCGGTGATTCCGATGTGCCTTCCTCGCAATATATTGCCCAGAAACGGGCCGATTTCGGTTCTACCATGCTCCCCACGGCGATCCAGAAGCGCGTACAGGGAATTCCTCTGGTTAACATCGGCCAGCTAGTAAAAAAATCTTCGCAAATGTTGATCGCTTATAAAGACAGCGGGATACGGACTCCCGAAGATTTCCGCGCCAAACGGGTCAGCATGTGGCCGGATTACAGGTTACAACCGCTGGCGTTTTTTAAAAAATTCGGTGTTGATCTGGGTACGGACAATATTATCACGCAGGGGTATACTATCAATCTTTTCCTGAAAAAAGGCGTCGATGCTACTTCCGCCATGTGGTATAATGAATATCATACGATTATCAATTCCGGAGTCAACAGAGATGAGCTGGTTACCTTTATGATGGCGGATTACGGCATCGATTTTCTCGAAGATGGTATTTACTGCCTGGAAGAAACCCTGAAGAATAAACCAAAACTGGCCAGCGCCTTTATACAGGCCAGTAATCAAGGATGGGAATATGCTTTTGCCCATCCTGCAAAAGCTTTGGACATTGTTATGAAGTATGTCAACGAAGCCAATCTGCCCACGAACCGTGTACATCAGAAATGGATGCTGAATAAGATGGAAAAACTGATTCGACCCCGGGCCGGGATTTCTCCCATAAGTACTTTGTGCCGGGAAGATTATGCGTATGTGGCCAGGCAGCTTTTTGAAAACGGTTTGATCGGGTATATACCAGAATATCAGTCATTTCATGAACCCAGATTTGTCACCCCGTAAAAGAAAAGGCCCCGGTCTGGCCATAAAGATGGCCGTTTACATCCTTACCGGCACCGGTCTGATTTTCCTGTGCGCCTTTGGGTATAATTATTATTATTCCCGCAATCTGGTTTTACAGTCCGCTCAGGAAAACGCCCGCAATTTGACACGGTCTGTGAAAAATAAGATTGAGTCGGTTATTCAGGGGGTGGAAAAATTGCCCCAGGCACTGGCCGCTCAACTGCAAACCCTTTCCTACAGCAACCGGCAATTGCATTCCCTGATGAGGGAAATGCTCAGCAATAATCCGGAAGCGTTCGCCTTGTGTGCAGCTTTTGAACCCTATGCCCGCGAGAAGACCGCTCGCTATTTCGCTCCGTATTTTTACAGAAAAGAGGGTGTCATAATCCGCACCTCTCTTGGAAGCAAAGACGATAATTATTTCCGCTGGGACTGGTACCTGATCCCCCGGGAATTAAAGAAACCGGTTTGGTGCGATCCCTATTATGGAGAAGGGGGAAAAACCATTATTGCTTCCTACTCCGTCCCGTTTTACCGGCAGCAAAACGAAAAAAAAGAAATTCAGGGAGTGGCGTCAGTTGATATTGCACTGAACTGGCTGCAGGCGATGATTTCCGATATCTCCATCTTTGAAAGCGGCTATGTTTTTATGATCAGCAATAATGGCAAATTTGTCGCTCACCCGGACAAATCCTATATTATGCGAGAAAGTGTTTTCAGCGTGGCAGAAGCGCAGAACCGGCCGGATATACGGCGGATCGGGCGCAAGATGATTCATGGCGAAGAGGGGCTCGCCAGTATATCCAATCTGCAGACGAAGTTTACTCCTGATGATTATTTTTTATATTATACCCCTTTGATAAAAACAGGCTGGTCCTTAGGGGTAATGATCCCTGAAAAAGAACTTTTTGCCGGTGTATACGAGTTGAACCGGAACATCCTTTTTATCGCTGTCATTGGATTTGTTTTGATGTTTCTCATCGTTATCCTTATCTCCCGCAGCATTACCGAACCGATCCGTCAGCTTTCGCTGTCTACGGGAGAAATTTCCCAGGGCAACCTCGATGCCAGGCTTCCGGAGATAATGTCCAGGGATGAGGTGGGCCAACTGTCCGCTTCCTTTGAGAACATGCGTCAGGCGCTCAAGGAATATATCGCTAATCTTACCGAGACCACCAAGGCCAAAGAGCGTATCGAAAGCGAGCTCCAAATTGCACAGACGATTCAAATGAGCTTTCTTCCCAAACGGTTTCCACCATTTCCGGAGCGGAACGAATTCGATCTTTACGCTACGCTTCATCCGGCCAGAGAGATCGGCGGCGATCTATACGACTACTTCTTTCTGGATGCGGAACATCTTTTTCTCTCTGTCGGCGATGTTTCCGACAAAGGAGTTCCCGCCGCTCTATTCATGGCCGTTACCAAGACTTTGGTGAAAGGGATTGCCGAGACAACCGATGATGCCGCCCGGATCATGGAAAAAGTAAATTACGAACTTTGCCAGGAGAATGATTCCAGTATGTTTGTCACCTACTTTGCCGGCATACTGAATATACGGACCGGATTTTTCCGTTATTCCAACGCCGGTCATAACCCGCCCGTACTTATTCGAAACAATTCGGATCCGGAATGGCTGCCGCTGCCGCCGGGCTTTGTTCTTGGCGGTTTGGAAGAGATCAGCTATCAGACCCGGGAAATTCAGCTGGAAGCCGGAGATACCCTGCTGCTTTATACCGATGGCGTTACAGAGGCGGTGAATGAATCCCGGGATTTGTTTACAGATCAACGCTTATTGGATCGTATTCGCGCAATACCCACCAGAGAGCCGGAAGAGATGGTCAGGACAATAATGGATGCGGTGCAGGATTTTTCCCGGAATGTGCCTCAGGCCGATGATATCACGCTGCTTGCGTTCCGCTATCAGGGCACATAATTTCGGTCCGAAAAAATCTCAGGAAGCCGCTTTTTAACCTTCTTTCCAGAAAATGCAGGGGGTGGAAGCCTCGGCCCTGAATCAAAAGGCCCCGGCCATTATATTTCAGCTTTGAAAAAGGAGGGGAAAAGGCGCAGGCGGTGAGGAAAACTTTCCTGGCCGTTTTTCTCGCGCCATTTGCGCCTGATCCTTTTCCCCTCCCGTCGTCAAATTCTCCGCTGATTCGGCTCAGGTGCCTTCCTCCCAGGAGTTCAGGTATTTTTCCTGATCCGCGGTGAGCGTGTCGATTTCAATGCCCATGGCGGTCAACTGGAGACCGGCGATTTCATCGTCGAGTTCTTCCGGAAGTTGAATGACCTTGGCGGGCATGTCGCCTTTGTTTTTCACGCCGTATTCACAGGCCAGCGCCTGGCCGCAGAAAGAAGTGGACATTACTTCACTGGGATGGCCTTCTCCGGCCGCCAGATTGATTAAGCGCCCTTCTCCCAGCGCAAAAATCTTTTTGCCATTCAGGATAAATTCTTCCATAAAGGGGCGGACCTGTTTCCGCGCGCTGGCCGCTTCATGCAGGGATTTCAAATCCAACTCGATGTCAAAGTGTCCGGAATTGGCAATGATGACGCCGTTTTTCATTTTTTTCATCAGATCCAGATTGATGACATGTTTGTTGCCGGTAACAGTGCAGAAGATATCTCCGATTACGGCGGCGTCTTGCATTCTCAGGACGCGGTAACCGTCATAGGCCGCTTGCAGCGCCCGGAACTTATCGACTTCGGTTACCACCACGTTCGCCCCCAATCCATGCGCCCGCTGCGCCACGCCTTTGCCACAGCTGCCGTATCCGCATACTACAAAGGTTTTCCCGGCATACAGCAGATTGGTAGCCCGGAGAATACCGTCTACAGAAGATTGGCCGGTACCGTAATAATTGTCTACCAGGTGTTTGGTTTTGTTGTCGTTGACTGCAATCATGGGGTATTTCAGAGCATTATCTTTTTCCATGGCTTTCAGCCGGATGATGCCGGTGGTGGTTTCCTCGCAGCCGCAGATGATGTTCGAGATCAGTTGCGGGTGGTTTTTATGAATCTCGGATACCAGGTCGCATCCGTCGTCGATGGTGATATGGGGTTCACATTGGATTACATTGCTGATATAGCGGTAATAGTCCTCCGTAGATTCCCCCTTGTACGCCCAGACCTTGACACCTTCCTCGGCCAGGGCGGCGGCCACGTCATCCTGGGTAGACAGCGGATTGCAACCGGTAATGGCCACCTCAGCCCCGCCGGCAATCAGGGTGCGTACCAGAATGCCGGTTTCTTTGGTTACATGAAGGGCCAGACCCACGCGAATACCATTAAGCGGTTTTTCTTTTTTAAAGCGTTTTCTCACTTCGAGCAGTGCGCCCATATTGAGTTCCGCCAGTTCCATGTTGTTTTTCCCCTGACCGGCCAAAGAGAAATCTTTGACTTCATAGTGTGTACCCGTGTCCATTTGTTGTCTCTCCTTTGGTTTTTTGAAAAATTTCTATTTTTTCTGGGCGACGAACAAATTGATCGTCAATCCGCGATTTACGTCAAATTTTTCTGTTTCCACCAGAAGGAACCCGGCCTTTTTCAGCCAACGGTCAATTTCCTCGGCCGCAAAACCGAGCCAGGGGCCACCGAAGGTTTCTCGAATCGATTCCTGGTGATGCTTGTCCAGTTCGGTAATAATCAGTTGTCCCTTCTGCACCAGAACCCGTGCTGCTTCGCGGATACCCGCTTCCGGGAGGGACAGGTAGTGAAGCACCATATTGATAATGGCGGCGTCTGTCTCCCGGTCTTTTAACGGAAGATGCTCCATCTCACCCAGTCGCAGGTTGAATCTCTCATCTTCCGGGCGGAGCCGTTGCCGGGCCAGTTCCAGCATCTTCGGTGAACTGTCAACACCAATAATTACCTTGGCTTTTCCCCGCAGGGCCTCCATGAGATCGCCGGTCCCGCATCCCAAGTCTACAGCCGTTTGGCAGGGGAGGAGTTTGCCGGATATGATCCGGCCAAAATCAAAATTACCGAATACCTCCCGTTTGAGGTAATCCCATTCTTCCGCTACTGCATTAAAAAACCGCCGCGTACGGTTTTTTCGCTCTTTCAGAACCTGGCGGGCCCGATTGAGATCCTGCATAAGTAAAGGCTGGCTTTCCGCCTGGTTGATGAAATCAAGCAGATAGCGTGTTTTATCGTTTTGAACGGTTTGATAATAGACAAAGCTTCCATCCCGACGGGAGAACAGCAACCCGCTGTCTGTCAGTATTTTCAGGTGCCGTGAAATTCGCGGTTGCCCCATGTCCATCACGCTGACAATTTCGTTAACATTGAATTCGTAGTGAAGAAGCAGATGGGTCAGACGCAGTCGCGTCTCATCAGCCAGCGCTTTCATTGTTTTCAAAATTTCCATGCAGTGATATTCGGAAGTTGTTTATGGGTTTATCCGGTCAGCAGGAATATAAATATATATTAATATGTTTATTATTTATAATATCCGGTCTGTCGATTGTCAAGTATTGATATCCTAAATCGAGCGTTTCAAATTTTTAAAGTTTTTGTTTTTATAATATTCGGGTATAAAATAAACAGATCAATGATCCGCAACCGGCGATAAACAAAACGGTAAGATGAATCTGCAAAACAAAATCGTACTTCCCCTTCTGCTTACTGCGATAACCTGCTTATGCCTGCTTCCCTTTATTGGTAAGGCGTTTCATATTGATGATCCGCTGTTCATCTGGTGTGGCCGTCAAATTCTCAACAATCCCTCTGATTTTTATGGGTTTTCTCTGAACTGGGACGGGCAGGAAAAGCCGATGTCACTGGTAACGCAGAACCCGCCCTTGTCTGCTTATTATCTGGCTTTGATCGCCTTGATTTTCGGGTGGAGCGAAATTGCCCTTCATGCGGGCTTTCTTGCCCCCGCTCTGGCTGTTGTCATGGGAACCTACTTTCTTGGTCGCAGGCTCTGCGATCATTCCGTTGGCGTGGCGATTACGGTCATTACCGCGCCTGTTTTTCTTGTTTGCAGCACATCAGTAATGTGTGACACGATGATGACGGGCTTTTGGGTTTGGTCGGTCTTCTTCTGGATGGAAGGTCTTCGGCAGAACAGCCGGAAACATTTACTTGCTGCCGCTTTACTGATTATTGCCTGCGGATTGACGAAATATTTCGGTTTTTGCCTTATACCGCTTTTATTTACCTATTCTTTTCTGGAGCGCCGTTCACTCCGAAGGTGGTGGCTTTATCTCGTCCTGCCCGTCATCGGCATTGTATTATACCAATGGATAAGTCATACGCTGTATGGCAGCGGTTTGCTATTCAACGCCGCTTCCTATGCAGTAAATCTGCGTGTCGGGGGGGCAATGGGAAAAAAGTTTCTGGTTGCACTTGCCTTTGCCGGTGGATGCATGATTGTACTTTTGGCGGCAGCTCCGCTGTTGTGGGGAAAAACGGCCTCTCTGGTCGGTTTCGTCCTGGCATGTCTGGCGGGTATTGGGATCGCGTTCGCGCAAAAGTTCGGGTATTTTTCTTTTTTACAGGCAGGGGATAGTCGGTATCTTTTCCTATTACAATTTGTTTTGTTTGCTGCGGCCGGGCTGACCCTGCTGATTCTTGCTGTAACGGACTGGCTGCGGGAACGGAACCCCGTCTCCATTTTACTGCTTTTATGGGTTTCCGGGACCTTTGTTTTTGCTTTTGCCGTAAACTGGACCATCAGCGGTCGAACAATCCTTCCTCTTATTCCGGCTGCGGCCATCCTGTTCGTTCGCCGTGTGGAATTTTCCGTGGGAATGGACGAAAAAAATTTTACCTGGAAACTGTTCCTGCCGCTTACCTTTTCCCTGGCCATCGCCCTTATGGTTGCTTATGCCGATTTCAGACTTGCCGGGTCCGCATGTCGTGCGGCTCGAATACTTACGCAGAAACTGACTCCCATCTCCAGGGCCATTCGGTTTCAGGGACACTGGGGATTTCAGTATTATATACAAAAACGAGGGGGGAATGCGCTGGATAGATCGGATTTGAAGCTTTTGTCCAGGGAAATAATTATCATTCCGGTTTTTAATAGTTATCTTTTTCCGCTGCCGCCCAGCCGGGTGGAGAGAAGATATATTTACCGGTTTCCGGTTTTCGGGTGGGCAACCACCATGAATCCTCATTGCGGGGCGGGTTTCTATTCCGACGGATGGGGACCGCTTCCCTTTGTTTTTTGTCCCGTGCCTCCGGAAGAATACTGGGTATACCGGGTGAAGTAACGCTCGCATCGGGTCGGTCGTATCGCTTCTCTGTAAGGGCTGCATGAAGTAATGAAAAAAGGCGGAATAAGGGAGGGAGAGGGGGGCGGACCAGTCAAACCTTAAGCAGGTGCGGGCGAAGGGAAGCTCCGGATCAGGACTCCGGCATTCTGCGAACCCACAGATCCCGTTGCGGAAAGGGAATTTCAATACCTTCGCGGGTAAAGGCGTCATACACTGTCATGTAAAGTTCATGGCTTACCAGTCCTCTCAGGGCTGGACGCTCGATCCAGCAGAGCAGCTCAAAATCCAGACTGGAATCGCCGAATCCCCGCATCCGGACACGGGGGGCGGGCTCCCGGCATACTTGATCATGAGATCTGGCGATGGTTTCCAGTAAATTCACTACCTGATGTACGTTCGATCCATAGGCCGCGCCCACCTTGATACGGATACGGTATTTCATCCACCGACCGCCGGATTCGTTAATGATTTTGGCATTGGCCATGGTTGAGTTGGGAATGGTGTTTTCCACGTCGTCCCGGGTCAACATCCGGGTAGAGCGAATCCCTACTTTGGTAATCTCACCCCGTTCACCGGAGTCAAGCACTACGTAGTCTCCCTGTTTATAAGGGGCATCGGCGATGATAAAAAATCCGGCAAACAGGTTGGCCAGGGTATCACGGGCGGCAAAGCCCACTGCAATGCCGATCACTCCGGCCGAAGCGAGCCAGGCAGTAGGATCGATGTGCCAGACTTGCAGCAGGGCGTATGCACCAATGGCGATAATGATTACCGTAAAGATCAGATCAAAAAGCGGGAGCGTACGTTCTTCTACCAGGGCAAAGCGGTCTTGTATTTTCCCCAGTATTTCCAGGGCTACATAGCTGGCTTTCAGAGACGCCCGGATCAGTTGCAGAATCAGCAGACTCACAAGTGCGCGGGTCGTCAGCGAGATAACGGCCTCACTCAGCGGCAGGGTGTGAAGCGCCGTCACCAGCATGATGTACCCCAGTACCAGGGCTGCGACATTGCCTCCGAGACGAACCAGTTTTTCGATTGATGTAAACCCGGCATGCCGGGTAATTTTGAGTCCCCAGAACAGGATTATGCCCCGCGTCAGAAAAGCCAGGCCCAGACCGGCCACCATGAGAACAAGCGCCAGAAGCCAGGGATAAACAGCCAGCAGATGCCAGCTCCTTTCGAGCCAGGCTGGAAGCCACTCCGGCGCGGTAATGGCCGTTGATGAGAAAATTGTTGTTGTGCCCATTGGTTCGATCCTTGAATATGCATGTGCGTAAATGAAAAAAACAGACCGGTTTTACCCCAATTGGATTCAAGCCGGCTTGCTTGGGATATATCATATTTTTTCAGAAATTATAATCAAACAAAAATCAGGGGGAATCGCCGGGCGCAAATTCTGATATCACTCAATATTTTCTTGACAAAAAATGAAAATATCTGCAGTTATAGAGAATTATATGACGGTGGCTGGTATTGAGGGGCATTCCGCATGAGCAAAACGGTTCTGACTGAGTTGAATAGGCGCTACTTGTCGCAGGAACTCCTTACCTACGCTATTGTTATTCCCGCTCTTTCCTATTTTGTTTTTGTCTGTTTTGCCTTTGCCCGCGCCCATCTGCAGTCCTTTCTGTTTTTTATCGTTTTTGGCGGGGGCATTGGACTCTGTTTTGGCATTATTTACCGTTATGCATCTTTGAAAACCATTCGAAAGATACTGGCTAACGATTTCAATGATCCGGAAACTATGGCCGGAGACCCGGAAGCAGTCCTGCAAGCCCGGCGGGAGGCCTTCAAGTACCCCTTTACCCTGGCCCTGGGGTTGTTGATTCGCTGGTGTCTGATCGCCAATATTTTCGCCATCATTCCTTTTACGTTGATGCATCATCTTTCCTGGTTAGAATTTATTTTTTTGAATTTGTTTCTTTTTTTTGCTTGCATCAGTTCCATGCCCTATGCTTTTTTGAACGCGGAGATTGCTATCGCCGATTTTCTGCGTCTGCCGGTAATGAGCGTAAGCGACCGGGATGCCCGTCATATTTGGAAATTTCGCCTGCTGCCGAAGATTCTTTCCTTAATGGTGACCATTGTGATTCCACCGTTGGGATATGTCATTACGGTGATTTTTATTGCCAATCATTATCATCTGGAACTGGCTTCCATTAAATGGGGGTTTCTTATTCTCACCGGTCAGGCTCTGGTTATGGCAACTTTGACCGGTATCCTTTTTGCCCGTCACATTAAAAGCGCAGTGGACGAAATCCTGGTTTTCCTCCGCAGCATGGTGCAACGGCAGGGGGATTTGACCCGCACCATCGCGGTTATCTCCAACGATGAAATGGGAGAGCTGACCCTTTGGTTTGCCCGCTATCTCGGCAATCTTCGTGCTATGGTCAAGGACATCATCGTGAATGCCGGAAGCCTGAACGCCTCTTCGCACGACCTTTCCGATCTTTCTGCAAAAATGTCGGCCGGAACCGACCGGATGTCGGAGCGCACCAATGTGGTCAGTTCATCAGCGGAAGAGATGAGTACCGCCTTGTCCTCGGTTTCGGCCGCTATGAACCAGGCCACCACCAATGTCAACCTGGTGGCTTCGTCGGTGGAACAGATGAGTGCCACCATCAATGAGATCGCCGGCAATTCGGAGAAAGCCCGGGCCATGACCGGAGATGCGGTGAAGTATGCAGGCAATGTTACCGGAGAGGTCAATAGACTGGAAACGGCAGCCCGTAGTATCAGTCAGGTCACCGAGGTGATCTCTGAAATTTCCGATCAGACCAATCTGCTGGCTCTCAATGCTACCATTGAAGCCGCCCGGGCCGGGGAAGCGGGCAAGGGCTTCAGCGTGGTAGCCGGTGAGATCAAAGAGCTGGCCGGTCAGACCACCACCGCCGCCAATGAAATCAGAACAATGATTGACGGGATTCAGTACTCGGCCACTTCCACCATTTCCGAAGTTGAGCGCATTACAACAATTATCGATAAAATTAACGGAATTGTGGACAGCATTGCTTCCGCTGTAGAAGAACAATCGGTCAGCGCTAAAGAAATTGCCAACAATATTTCCCAGGTATCTGCCGGTAATCAGGAGGTCAATCAGAAGATGGGACAGTCCTCCACAGTAGCCGGTGGTATCGCTAAGGAAATCGCTGAAATTCATGATGCCGCCAATGAGGTCGCCAGCGGCAGCGGCATGTTGAACCACAGCGCTCAGCAGTTGTCCGCTCTGGCGGAAGAACTCCATAAAATGGTGGGAAAATTTACGACCTGAAAAGTTGTTGCGGCCAACCGGAAGATACTCCTATCGGTCTTTGTTTTCGGCCAGCGCCTGCTGATAGGCGGCCCGGGCTTCTTTTTCGAGCAGGTGTTCCTGGCCCGTATACCGGGAGGAATAATGAAAGGTGGTCAGCCGTTTCGCCCCGGCCCGGCCTGCCAGGTTTCCGGCCTGGGTGGAAGTCAGATGATGTTTGCCATGGGCAATATCCCGATCCTGATGGCGGAAGTGGGATTCAATAAACAGGTGATCCGATCCTCGGGCGAACCGAATGATTTTGTCCGCATTTTCCGGGTTGTAACTGACATCGGCGATATAGGTCAAGGTTTGACCGGGTGTAATTAAAGCGATTTTATCGGCCAGTTCTCCCAGCGAATAGGTTTTGGGGCCATTTTTTGTCGGAGTGACAAAATCGGTTTCCGGAGGGGTCTGTCGCAACAGGGCGTTTTTAAAATCCTTTATCCAGGCACCCGGATTCAGTCCGAGCGCTGAGAGTCCTTCCTTCTTGATATTTACGTGGAATCGTTCGTCCAGACGGAAACCCAGGCAGTCCGTGGCGTGCTCCAAGTGGATGGCGGAAACGGTCAGGCCGGCCTGTTGCATCAAAATGCCGGTAAACGGATGAACTGTCGGCGCTTTTTCCGGACGAAAACGGTGGCGACACTGATAGCTCTGGGAGGTCAATCTAGCCGGCCGAACTTCCGTTGCTTGTAATGTCAAGCTGTCCTGATAGTTGGCCGCCAGGTTCCAGGTATAACCGGCCAGTTTGCCTTCGATATTTTCCAGGAAACCGGACGGTCCAAAAAGATGAACGGTTTTGTTCCGTCCCAGCGCAAGTCGCAGGAACTGATCAAATCCCACGAAGTGGTCCATGTGCGTGTGAGTGATAAAAATATGGCTGATTTTCAGGATGTTTTTGGCGGAAAGCGCCCGGATATCTCCCAGATCAAAGGCAAAGGCCCGGTTTTCAAAGCGAAAGTATATAAACAGACAGGGGTCGTAGCAGGCGTTGTTTATCAGTGACGGATAAAAGGTCGGCCGCATGAGGGGGGATCAGTAAATGTGCCGGGTTACCTGCCGGTCGATGCAAGCGTAAATTTCTTCATCCGAACCATATATGTCCACGGTATCGTGGTGATTGATCACTTTTTCAATAACAAAAGCGGTGACATAGAGGCTGACAACATTGGGGGCCGTGGTGATATTGCGAAAAGGCGCAATGCTGTAGTCCACATCAAAATCTTCCGCCCGCCCCAGTTCTTCCAGGCATTTGTATATCTGGTCCTCCAGGCTGTTCTGGCTGCTGGTTTCGACCAACTCGTGTTCAATCAGTTTGGAAGCGATGGCATTGGCCAGACGTTCCGCCTTGTCTCTGGCTTTGGAAATGGCCATTCGCCGTTCAAACTCTTTGGAGGATTCAATTTTTGACAACAGCCGGGATTCTCTGCCACCTACACGAAAAACTTTCCCCATCGTTCTGTCCTCATATATTATCAAGCCGTTTGTTTTCTTATTGCTGTTAAGGATGATAATGACCCCGGACCGGGATTGCAAGCAAAAATCCGGAAAAACAAGGCGGTTCTTTTCCTTGCGGTTCCATCTCCATATTTCAGGAAATCATCGCTATCGGAAAGATTTTTTCAGATACTGCTGCGGAGAAAGGGGTTTGAAAGTATTGGTATATTTTTGGGGCAGTTCGGCGTACAGTTGTTGCCCCCATTTCATGATTTTTTTATGGGCCTCGGTTACCCGGCCGATTTTCCGGGCCGGCACGCCGCCGAAAATTTCTTCCGGCGGGATAATGCTTTTTTTCAATATCAGCGATTTCTCTGCGATAATGGCACTTTGTCCGATATGGGTTTCATCGCAGAGCATGGCTTGCATCCCGATCAGCGCTTCGTCATCGATCCGGGCGTCATGGATCATGGCCATATGACCGATAATTACCCGGTTTCCGATATGAACGTTTTCGGCTTCGTGAATAATGACCCCTTCTTCCACCGCGGTGTCTTCCCCAATGGTAATGGTACCGAAATCCGCCCGTATAACGGCGCCGAAGCCGATATAGCAATTGCTGCCGATGGTGACCGCCCCCACAACTTCCGCACTGGGAGCAATCCAGGTGCCCTGACCGATGCGTGGCTGTTTTCCGCTAAATTCGTAGACCGGCATTTTTTTTATCCCCTTCGATATTGGGAGGTTCTGTATCCAGACGGTCAATAATCAACTGCGGCGCACGGTTTCCATTCCAGGTATCTCTCCGCAGGCGGAAAACGATGTGGTGGAACTGTTGTGTATCGTTCATTTGTGGCGGAATATGGAAACAGATCGCGTTGATTGTCTTATCCGGGGCAGTAGCAGGTTGAGACAAGACCATTTTTCGATGCTGTTGTTTGATTAGAAAGGAGGAAACCACCCGGATATTTTTGGCCAGAAAAAGCGG
This sequence comes from uncultured Desulfobacterales bacterium, assembly GCA_964632805.1. GTDB lineage: Bacteria > Desulfobacterota > Desulfobacteria > Desulfobacterales > Desulfosudaceae > CAZWCS01. The sequence continues at coordinate 55,500 of CAZWCS010000003.1, read as the reverse complement.
TTCCGAATTTTTTTCTCCAAATGGTTGCATGCTTTCAATTTCTTTGAGTAAGGATTCGGAAATATGCGCAAAGGGAAGTTCACAATCGATAATTGTTTCCGATATAAAACGCTGTGAGCCGGCATGGCGTTTAACGGCGTAGGCAAACTCTTTTTCCAGCCGGGGGATATTGGTGGTTCTGATTGTAAAACCGGCGGCCCGGGTATGTCCGCCAAACGATTCAAAAAGGTGGGCACATTCCCGGAGACAGGCGTACAGGTCCAGTTCCGGGACACTGCGGGCGGAGCCGATACCCATGTCACCGTTAATTGCGATCAGGGCGACCGGGACGCCATACCGCCGGACCGTCTTGGAGGCGGCAATGCCGATCACTCCCTGATGCCATCCCCGGCTCGCGAGTATCAGCGACCGGTTTTGCCGGACCGGCTCACTGTCCGGCCCTACGATACGGACGATATCGTCGGCAATATCCTGTTCCATGAGTTGCCGTTTGGTGTTGAGTTTGTTCAGGATATCGGCAAGTTGGCGAGCCTTTTCATGGTCTTCGGCAAGCAGCAGATCAAGAGCCAGCCGGCCGTGATCCAGACGGCCCGGTGCGTTCAGCCGCGGGGCCAGGACAAAGGCAATATCCTCCGCATTTACCGGTAATTTTCGTTTGGCCGCAGATTTCAGGGCAGCGAGGCCGGGACAGCTATCGGTATTGATAACCTCCAGGCCGGTTTTGACCAGGATGCGGTTGGTTTTCGTCAGTGGGACCATGTCGGCTACCGTCCCGATCGCCACGAAATCACAGAATTGTTTCAGGTTGGGCTCCGGGATATCCCGCCAGAATTTTTTTTCTCGGAGATAAGCCCGCAAAGCGATGAGGAGGTAAAAAACCACTCCCACGCCGGCCAGTTCCTCCAAACCGGAATGGCAGTCCGGCCGGGAAGGGTTAACAACGGCCGCGGCCGCGGGATAAGGCGGCCTGATCTGATGGTGGTCGGTGATAATCAGATCGATGCCGCTGGTATGACAGGCTTCAGCGGCTTGGTGACTGCTGGAGCCGCAATCGACCGTCAATATCAGGTCAATTCCCTGCTTTTTGGCATAGCCGCTAATATGTTCGGGTTGTAAGCCGTAACCTTCCAGAATGCGGTGTGGAATATATGGTGTGACTGTGGCCCGGGCGCGGCGGAGAAACTGCGTAAGCGCCGCTGTGGCGGTGATGCCGTCGGCGTCGTAATCTCCAAAGACAAGGATTTTTTCTTTTTTTCGGAGCGCCTGATAAATGCGATCCACTGCCGGTTCCATGTCGCTGATGGTGTCAGGGGCCGGTAGATCCGTTACTCCGCCAGCGAGAAAGCGGCGAGCCTGATCCGTAGAGGAGATGTTCCGGTTGGTCAACAGTGTAGCCAAGACGTCCGAGCAGGAGAGTGAACGACGCAGGCGCTGTATGGTTTCGCGGTTGGGGGAGGTAATCCGTAACGTTTTCTTCATATCGACGCATATATCTCATTATGGGTAAAGTGGCAATATAATTATTTACTCCGGAGCGCAGGACAGGCCGGAATTATTTTGATCATATGACCAAAATAATTCTTGACAACTGAATTGGTAAGGATTATATTGTTATCAAATGATCAAAAAGGTTTGTGCGGGATAGGGAAAGGAGGCCTATGCCACGGCCAATGAAACCCCGATTTGTGTCCGGATCTCCGGCCATCGAAACATTTACCCCCAAAGGCCATGCGCCGCGGGGTGCGGTGATACTTCCGGTAGAAGGATTTGAAGCCCTGCGTCTGAGCGATTTTGAACATTTGGATCAGGAAACGGCTTCACAAATCATGAATGTTTCCCGCCAGACTTACGGGCGAATACTGGCACAGGCTCGCTCACTGGTGTGTGAAGCGCTGGTGACCGGTAAAGAAATACGCATTGAAGGCGGCAATTTTGAATTGCGTGGACGAGGACGTTGCCGCCGAAGAGGAAGGAGGTGACAATAATGCCTGGAAAGGATAAAACCGGACCGGATGGTCAGGGACCCGGGACCGGCAGAGGCCGAGGCGGTTGTAAACAGGGATCCGGAGGATCTGCTGACAGCAATCGCGGCGCCGGTCAGGGTGCCGGAAGCGGTAAAGGACGCGGTCAGGGCCGTGGAGGCGGAAAACGCCGGAGCGGTCGTTAATGTTTTAATTTAGGTAAATATATATAACATTCTGAATAATATATTTATAATTATTTATTGTTTTTTCTTTGAATTTTACGAAAGGAGGTGACGGATATGCCCGGATTTGATGGAACAGGTCCCATGGGCGGTGGGCCGATGACCGGCGGTGCCAGGGGGTATTGCAATCCGTCCAGCCAGGGAGTACCCTATTATGGTTATGGCCGGGGGCTGGGACTGGCTCGGGGATACCGGGGCGGTCGCGGCTTGGGAAGATTTTCCGGCAGACCCTGGGGCGGGCGTTTTGCCGGCTCCCCGCCGGTTCATCCTGCCGCGCCCAGCAATGAAATTGAGGCGTTGAAAGCCGGTGCGGATTCCCTGAACCGCGAACTGGAAGCCATAAACGCCCGTATTGCAGAATTGGAAAAGAGCTGATACAACATTTATTCTCACGATGAATAAAGCAGGCGAGACCCTGTCCGCCTGCTTTATTATTTTTGTTGCATGCCGGGCGGTGATACGATATTTTTTGACCCATGAAAACATATTTTGACTGTATCCCGTGTTTCGTAAACCAGACGCTCAGCGCCGCCCGTATGGCCACCGAAGACCAACAGATTCATGAACAGCTGTTGCGTCAAATTCTAAAAGAAATCAGTACCATGGATATGCATCACCCCCCTCCGGTCATGGGGCGGGACATTCACCGTCTGATCCGCGAGACAGTCGGTTCCCGGGATCCGTATAAACGGATCAAAGAACGGTTTAACCGGCTGGCTCGGAAAGTGTATCCAGAAATGGAAAACAAAGTGCGGCAATCGGCCAACCCGCTGGAAACCGCTCTGCGGATCGCCATCGCCGGTAACATTATTGATTTTGGTGCCCGGGCCACCGTTGCACGAACAGATGTGTTGAATATGATTGAACACTCTTTTTCTGCTTCCATCTTCGGCGATTTTTCGCGATTTGAGAGGATCGTCAGTATGGCCCGAAATATTATGTATTTGACTGATAATACAGGAGAAATTGTTCTAGACCGGCTACTGGTGGAACGGCTGGGTCCGGAACGGGTGACAGTAGGGGTGAGAGGAAGTCCGGTGATTAATGATGCCACTCGGGAAGATGCGGAATATGCCGGTCTCACCGGTCTGGTCCGGGTGCTTGACAACGGAACCGATATTCCCGGAACGGTGATACCCGAATGTTCTGCCGACTTCAGGCAGGCGTTTGAAGAGGCGGATCTGATTATCGCCAAGGGCCAGGGCAATTACGAAACTCTTTCCGAAGTCGGTTGTCACCGAGCGATTTATTTTCTGTTTCAGACAAAATGTGCGGTGGCCGCCCGGGATGTGGGGTGTGAAAAAGGTCGTTTTGTCGTTTGGAGCAATTATACTGGCAATGTTTGACAATGCTGCCAGCAGAAAAGTAAGGAGGGGTTTTGTCAACGGTTACCATGAAGCCCATTGGTGTGGTCCGGACCGAAGCAGAAAGCATTCCCCGACACTGGTCTCTGTCGGATGTCCAGGGGCGCATGCTCATCGATCCGGAATATATCGAGGGACTGGCTGATATTCAGCCGGGTCAGAAGATCGTAGTGTTGTTTCATTTCGACCGGAGTCCCGTATTTTCTCCCCGCTATCTGCGTCAGACACCGCCTCACCGGCAGAGTCCCCTGGGAGTGTTTTCTATCTGTTCTCCGCGCCGTCCGAATCCCATCGGTTTGTCCGTGCTGGAGGTGCTGGCTGTTAAGGGCGGAGAAATTCGTGTTAAGGGGCTGGATATGTTTGACAAAACACCGATACTGGACATTAAGCCCCACATTGAAGGCCAGCGGGATTGTCCCAGCTGTGCGGAAGAGGAATAATATTTGATGCCGGCGACAAGGAGAATTCTGCAATTGGTAGTAACCGCTTTGGGCGGGGGGCTGGGGATCCTGGCCTTCCTTGGTATGGCCCCGGCGGGCGAAAAACCGCTGAATGTGTTTGTCAGCATTCCACCGCAGGTATACTTTGCCGAGCAAATCGGCGGTGACCTTATTTCTGCGGAAGCGCTGCTCCCGCCAGGGGAAAATCCGGCAACGTTTGCACCCACACCCGCAAAAATGGCCCGGCTGGCCCGGACGGACCTGTTTTTTCGCATCGGAGTACCGTTTGAGGCTTTGATTATTCCCAAAATCAGGAATATGGCGGCAGACATGGCGATTGTTGATGTGCGGAAAGGTATTGCGCTGCGTCGCATGCAGCGTTCGCTGGCCGAAGAAAATCACGGACATTCCCACATCGAAGGCGGATATGATCCGCACATCTGGCTGAGTCCCTTGCTGGTAAAAAAACAGGCGAAAACCATGAGAGATGCGCTGAGCCGCCGTGATCCCGATCACAATGAGATTTATCAACAGAATTGTGAAAATTTTGTGGAAGCGCTGGAGACGCTGCATCAGGATTTGAAAGCGATTCTGGCTCCGGTTCAGGGGAAGAGCCTGTTTGTTTTTCATCCCGCCTTCGGGTATCTGGCGGACGCATACGGTTTGGAACAGGTAGCGGTAGAAATGGAAGGGAAAACGCCCAAGGGGAAAAGTTTTTCCAGATTTCTGCAACGCGCTAGAAAAAAAAAGATACAGGTCATTTTTGTTCAGCCGCAATTTGACAGCAAGGCCGCCCGAAAAATTGCCCGGACCATTGAAGGGGCGGTTATTCCCCTGAATCCCCTTGCAGAAGATTACATGAATAACTTGAAGGAGATGGCAATAAAAATACGGGATGCATTGCTTGACCAATCAGCAAGAAGGAGAACAGGCACTTATGAAAAGCCGTAAGGGGTCGATGTTAGTTTTATTGGTGTTGGTCCTTGGTTTTGGCAGTGGTTGTTTTTCAGACAAAACAGGAAGTGGTGATAATCTCCGGGAAGGAGAGCGTCTTTTTGCTGAAAACGATTACAGGGCTGCCGAAGCGGCCTATCAGAAGGCGGTGGAAGCAGATTCTGCTTCCACCAGGGGCTGGATGGGGTTGGCCAAATCCCGCTTGAAACTGGGAAATGTAAAGGGGGCGGTGGAGGCTTACCAGCGCGTTCTGGAAATCGATACCGGGCATATTGATGCCCGTCTGCACTTGGCGCGGTTTAATGTTCTTGAAAAGGACCTGGATACGGCCAAAGAAAAAGTCCGGGAAATTCTGCAGACGGATCCTGATAACACGGAGGCCCTGTTTCTGCTGGCCGACATCTTTGTAAAGGAGGAGCAACCGGAAAAAGCGCAGGCGCTTTATCGGCAAATTCTCGATCAGAATCCCCGGAGTTGGGGAGCTTATATCAGGCTGGCGCATATTCAGGCTCGTCGCGGTGAATTGCAGGAGGCGGCCGTTTTTTTGAAAAAAGCGGTGTCCATTGATCCGGCCAATGTCAAAACCCGTTTAATGCTGTTTAATTTATACATGGCAGAGTCGGATTATGACGCGGCGGAAGGGGCTTTGGCGCAGGCCGTTGCGGCTAATCCGGACAAAGCGCTTTTATCCATTGTGCAGGGTAAATTTTATTTTGCCCGCCGACAGCTCGACAAAGCGGAAGAATCCTTTCTGGCGGCGGTCCGCAAAGCACCGGAGGAGGTGATCCCCTGCCTGATGGCCGGAAAATTTTACAGTTCTATCGGAGAGACTGCCAAGGCAGTCGCTATGTACCAGAACGCCTTGGATTTACAGCCGCAAAACGCAGTCGTCCGGTATACTCTGGCCGAATTCTATTTGAAAAAGGGCGACACCGGAAAGGCCGCCAGACACATTGCGGCGATACTGGAACAACGCCCCGGTTATTTCCCTGCGCAATTGCTGGAGGTAAAACGCTTTCTGGTGGAAAACAATTATGAGCGAGCGTTTCAACAATGCCAGCGCCTTTTGCGGGAGCATCCGGAATCCGGGAGTCTTTATTATTTAAGGGGGCTTGCTTTCTGGGGAAAAGAGAAGCTGGACAGTGCGGAAAAAGCCTTTTTGTCCGCTATTGAACATACTCCCGGAAATATTGCCGCCCGTTTGATGCTGGCCAGACTTTATTTGAAGCAGAAAAAGATGGACAAAGCCCAGGAGGTCAATCGACAGATATTTTCCTTTTTACACAAGCACTTTGATGTGGATCTGATTCTGGGCAAGACCAGTTTGCAGAACGAACAGCGGCAGCATGGCCTGGAGTCCTTTGATGCCTTATCTGAATTTGCCGCTGTCAACCCTTTCGATTTGTTTCGGGAAGGGCATATGGATGGTTTAAAACAGCAGTACGATAATCTGATTGACAGTTTTGAAAGCATTCTTGCCTCCAACCCCAAGCTGATTGGCCTGTTTGAAAATATTATTATTCTGCACGCCGTCAAGAAGGAATATGATATCGCGCTGGCCAAGTGTGATTTGCAGTTGGAGCGCGTCGGCGCTTCTTCTGAACTGGCGGCTATGATTTACAATATTAAAGGGGGGCTGTTTCTGGCCCAGGGAAAAACGGAGGAAGCGCGACAGGCTTATCAACAATCGATTGCGGTGGATCCGGATTTTATAAAGCCGTATTTCGGTCTTGCCCGGCTTTATCTCATGGAAAAGAATATTGACCGGGCAATCTCCCAGTATCGCACGGTGCTGGAAAAAAATCCCCGCCAGGCCGGACCGCATATTCTTCTGGGGGCTTTATTCAAACTCAAGGAAGATTACAATAAGGCGGAACACCATTATCGGCAGGCTCTGGCCATCAATCCCGATTCGTTTGCGGCCGCCAATAACCTGGCTTATTTGCTCACGGAGTACACCGATAGACCGGACGAAGCCCTGTCCCTGGCACTCCAAGCGAAATCGCTCAATCCCGATGATCCCTTTGTCCAGGATACGGTCGGCTGGATTTACTACAAAAAAGGTTTGTATCGGGATGCGGTCCGGGAATTGAAGGAAAGTGTGGCCGGGCTGCCCGATAATGCAACCGCCCATTTTCATCTGGGGATGGCCTATTATCAGATAAACCGGCTCGATCTGGCCAGAAAGCATCTGGAACAGGCTCTGGCGCTTAACAACGATTTTGATCAGTCTGCGCAGGCAAGGGCAATTTTAAAAACGCTCGCCGCAAAATTGACGGAAGGCTGATGCGATATTTTCCGTTAAAACGATTTTTGCTTTTTGCCGTTTTGGTGTTTGCCCTCGGGTTCTGGGGCATTGACCGCCTGGAGTTGTATCTGGAAAAATACTATACGCAGGCCATAGAAAATATTTACATCGGTGATACCCAACCGATTTTTGACGGCAGCATTCGTCTGCGGGAAGCCATCAACAATAATATTGATGATTATCTGCAAAAAAGCCAACTTCTTTCTTGGGGCATCAAGGCCGAGATAAAAGTGACCGAAGGTGAGGGTGTTCCTTTGTATCCCGTTCCGCTGGGTCAGGATCTTTTTCCTTTAGAATCTTTATCCCGGGAAGAAATCGCCGCCGAAAACTACCGCTTGATGCGGCAGGGGTTGTCCGTTTCCGTGGACATTCTTCTGGTATGGGATTCGGTTCTGGTGCTGAGTTTTTTCTTTCTGCAATTGTTTGGTGTAGCGCTCGTTTTCCGCTTGCTTTATACCCGGAGTGTGGCCAGAGCAAATGCCGATTACCGGGAACGGCAGCAGGAACTGAACCGACTGTACAAACTGGAGGAAGAACATCGAACCCGGCTGGAACGGTTACACCAAGAAAAGCAGCAATTGGCTGCGGATATTGAAAACGCCAGAAACCATCTGGAAACCTACCGGGAAAAAGCCAGCCAGAATGAAGACGCCATGATTGATGAAATGATTCAGCTGGAAGAAAAAATGCAGCAGAATATGGAGTTAATGCAGCAGATGGAAAAGGAAAACGTCTCTTTAAAGGAAATCGCCAGTCAGTATGAAGAGCGCCTCCAGAAAGGGGGAAAAAAGTCTGCGGCTTATGGAAATGTGGAAAAACGGTTCAAAACACTGTATCCCAATATTTTGATGAACAAGCGGGCCCTGGAAAATTTTATTGCACTGGCCGGGGATATGAAGATAAAAGCCGAGGCGGTGATCAAACATCTGGATGAAAATACCGTCAATGTGGATATCAAACGCAAAGTAGAGTTGCGAAAAAGCCGGGAGAAGATATTTGAAGCCATGTTTTCCTATAACGGCAGACTGTATTTCAGAAACACCACCGGCAGCAGAATTGAAGTCCTCGCGATCGGGAACAAAAACAGCCAGGCCAAAGATATGGCTTTCCTGGAAAATCTATAGGCACTTGAACGGTTTACTTTTGGCTGTCGGATTTCGGCTTCAGCAATGACACCCAAAATCGGGCCATAACCGGGTCGAATCAAAAGAGATGGCGACATATCAATGACGAACGAGCAGAAGATATCCCGACGAGCCCGGCAGATCACCCCTTTTCTGGTGATGGACGTGCTGGAAAAAGCCCGGGAAATGGAAGAAGCGGGAATCGAAGTGATTCACCTGGAGGTCGGAGAACCGGATTTTGATATTCCCGATTGCGTCAAGGCGGCAGTCCGGGAAGCGCTAAGGAATGGTCACACCTATTATACCCACAGTCTGGGCGATTTGCGTTTGCGGGAAGCGGTGGCCGGGCATTATGCCGGGCGTTACGGGGTCACCGTTTCTCCCGCACAGATCGCCATCACCTCGGGAACCTCGCCAGCCATGATGCTGGCCTTTGCCGCCCTGCTGGACGAAGGCGACGAGGTGGTGATTTCCGATCCGCATTATGCCTGTTATCCCAATTTTATCCGTTTTGCCGGCGGCCGACCGGTAACGGTCCCGGTTTATGAGAGGGAAGGTTTTCAATTGTCCGTACAATCCGTGCAGGCGGCGATAACGGAAAAGACCCGGGCGGTGTTTGTTAACTCTCCGGCCAATCCTACCGGTACCCTTCTGGCCCCGGACCGCATGGCAGCCATTGCCGCGTTTTCACCGTGTACCATTTCCGATGAAGTGTATCATGGACTGGTTTATGCAGGAAAGGAGCATACCATACTGGAATTTACCGACCAGGCCTTCGTTCTGAATGGATTTTCCAAGCTTTACGCCATGACCGGTCTGCGACTGGGCTATCTGATCATGCCGGAGGAGTATGTTCGCACCGTTCAGGTTCTGCATCAGAATTTCATGATATCCGCCAATTCCGTGGTTCAGCGGGCGGGGCTGACCGCTCTGGAGAAGGCGGGCGAGGATGTGGCCAGAATGCGGACGGTGTACAATGAACGCCGGCGCTATATGATTGACCGGCTGCGGAAAATGGGCCTGGGGATTGCGGTGGAACCCACCGGTGCCTTTTATGTTTTTGCCAATGCCCGCCATATTTCCAGTGATTCGTATCAACTGGCTTTCGATATTCTGGCCAAGGCCCGGGTGGGGGTGGCCCCGGGAATTGATTTCGGGGAGCATGGCGAAGGCTACCTGCGGTTTTCTTATGCCAATTCCCAGGAGAATATCAAAGAAGGGCTGGATCGACTGGAGGGGTACCTTGAGTCCCGCTGAGAACGAAAGCCTCCCGGCGCCGTCTGACGTCAGGAAGGGCCGGACACTGACGCTGTCCATCGACAACCTGGCCTTTGGCGGCCGGGGTCTGGCCCGAGTGGACGGACTGGCGGTGTTTGTCGATCGGGCCCTTCCCGGGGATACCGTTTCGGCCCGGATTATCAAAAAGAAAAAGGGCTTTGCCGAAGCACGCCTGCTGGAGGTCCTGGCGCCGTCGGCCTTCCGGGTGGACCCGGGCTGCCGCTATTGGAATCATTGCGGCGGATGCCGGCTTCGCAATCTGGATTATAGCCAGCAGTTGCGATACAAGCGCCGGCACGTGGAAGAGGCGCTGGCGCGAATTGCCCTGATCCCGGATATCCCGGTGCACGAAGTCATTCCCGCGGAACAGACAACGGGTTACCGGAACAAGATGGAGTTTTCTTTCTCGGACCGGCGCTGGCTGCTGCCGGAGGAAATGGGTCAGCCGGAGACGGATACCGGTTTCGCCCTGGGACTTCATGTATCGGGAACCTTTCATAAAATTCTGGATATTGAGACCTGCCTGCTGTTTCCGGAGGCAGGTAGCCGGATTCTGGAAGATATTCGTCGTTATGTAAAATCGTCCCCGGCTCCGGTTTATGGTCTGCGCACCCATGAAGGGTTCTGGCGGTTTGTCATGCTCCGGCATTCCACGGCCTGCAACCAGTGGCTGGTTAATATTGTTACCGCCAGTGAAGACCGGCCGGTGGTGCAGCCTCTGGCGGACGCGTTACAGGCCGATTATCCGGAGATCGCGGGGGTGGTGAACAACATTACCGCCCGCAGGGCCGGGGTAGCTGTGGGCGAGTATGAGATCGGGCTGGCTGGAAAGTCGAATATTTCGGACCGGCTGGGACGGTTCTGGTTTGATATTTCCGCCAACTCTTTTTTTCAGACCAATACCCGGGGCGCGGAAAGACTTTACAGGGTAGTGGAAAAATACGCCGCTTTGACCGGAAAAGAGACCCTGGTGGATCTTTATTGCGGCACCGGCACCATCGGGATCTGGCTGGCGAATTTCGCCCGGGAAGTGATCGGCCTGGAAATCAGCGAAAGCTGTGTGACCGATGCCATAAAAAATTGTGAAAAAAATCAGGTGGGCAACATCCGATTTGTCCCCGGGGACGTCCGAAAAACCCTGGCTTCACTGCAGTCGCGGCCGGAGGTGATGCTGATTGATCCGCCGCGGGCCGGTATGCATAAGGATGTTGTTCAGCAGGTACTGGCCCTGGCACCGGCCCGAATTGTTTATGTTTCCTGCAACCCTGCCACCCTGGCCCGGGATATCGGGCTGTTGCAGGAAGCCTACATGGTGGTGGAGGTACAGCCGGTGGATATGTTTCCGCATACCCCGCATATTGAAGCGGTGGCCAGACTGGTCAGAAAGTGAGCGGCCATGGCTGATCGCAATACTGGCCCCGGAGCGTTGGTTCTGGCTTCCCGTTCGCCGCGTCGTCGCGACCTGTTGCAGCAGGCCGGTTTGAAATTTTCCGTGTCGGTCAGCGGTCTTGATGAAAGTACGGTGGCCTGGTCCACGCCGGAAACCTACACCCGGGAGTTGGCCCGGGCCAAAGCGGTGGAAGTGGCGAAAGCTTTTCCGGAAAGCTGGGTGCTGGGCGCCGATACCATTGTCGTCCTGGAGGAGGAGGTGCTGGAAAAACCGGCTTCCCGAGAGCAGGCCCGGCAGATGCTGACCCGTCTGAGCGGAGTGACGCACCGGGTCTATACGGCTTTTGCCGTGGTTTGCCGCGCCCGGGACCATCTTTACCAGGAAGTGGTGCAGACGGCGGTCCGCTTTAAATCCCTTTCCCCGGCCGAAATCAACTGGTATGTTCATACGCCGGAACCGTACGACAAGGCCGGGGCTTATGCCATTCAGGGCCTGGGTGCTTTTCTGGTAAAAGAAATCAACGGCTCCTATACCAATGTGGTGGGGCTGCCGGTATGTGAAGTAGTGGATTACCTGCTCCGCCAGGAAATTGTTCGTCTGGGACCCGAGGGCCTCCTGCATCGGTCCACCGCGGCCCCGGTTGCTGCCGGAGAGAGAACATGAAGATTTTGCTGCATATCTGTTGCGCCCCTTGCGCCATATTTCCCGTTCGTTTCCTGCGGGACCGGGATCTGGAGGTCATGGGTTTTTTTTACCGGCATAACATTCACCCCTATACGGAATGTCTTCGCCGTCAGCAGGCGCTGCAGGAATACAGCCAAAAGATCGACCTGCGGGTTATTTATCAGGAAGAGTATTGCCCGGAAATCTTTTTACAGAATGTGGTTTTCCGGGAAGCGGAGCGGTGCCGCTACTGTTACCATGACCGGCTCAAGACCACGGCGCTGCTGGCCAGGCGGGGAAAGTTCGATTATTTTACTTCCACGTTACTGTACAGCAAATTTCAGCAGCATTCCCTGATACGGGAGATGGGGGAAGCCGCCGGCCGCGCTGCCGGGGTTCCTTTCTACTATCATGATTTTCGGGAAGGCTGGAAAGCCGGTATTGAAGAATCCCGGGAACTAAAGATGTATCGCCAGCAGTATTGCGGCTGTATTTACAGTGAAAAAGAGCGTTTCTATCAGGAGACGTAATCTTCGGAAGAGAGGCTCAAGTGGCCACTGTCCAGAGCAGATAGCCGGCATAAACCAGCAGCAGGAAGGTGCCTTCTTTTTTGCCAAGCTGCCGATTGGTATACAGAAATAAGAAGAGCACCAGCACGGTGGCGATCAGAATGAAAACGGATTCCAGCAGATCCCCGGTCCCGATGCCGATGCTTTTCCGGCTGGTGAGATAGACGGTGATCCCCCAGGGCAGGCCCAGCCCGATCAGAATATCGAAGATATTGGAGCCGATGGCATTGGCCACCGCCATGTCTCCATGACCGCGCCTGGCCACAATGACGGAAGAGATCAGGTCCGGTGCCGAAGTTCCGCAGGCCAGGATGGTCAGGGCCACGATTACCGGCGGCAGATGAATGGCCTGGGCGAAAATGATGGCATAGTCCACCAGCAGTTTGCTGATGATGACAATGGCAATAATGGAAACCGTAAAGGCCCGCAGATAGTTGTAGCGGGCGTCACCCGTCAGTATCCGGATGGTTCTGATGACGGTGCTGTTGAACAGCCGGGGAAGGTCCCGCCAGGAGATATTGCCGGCTGGCATAACCGTCGCTGTGGGCGCTTCCAGATGGGGTTCCTGGAAGGTATCTCCCGGCAGATAATACAGCGCGAGGAGATAGACCAGATAGGTGATCATCAACAGCAGGGGTTCCCAGAAGGTAACGAGGCCATCCGCAAAAACATAAACCAGCAGAAGAATACTGGCCAGGTAAAAGACCGTGTCCCGGACAATGGCACTGATGGTAATCCGGGCCGGTTTGACCAGGGCACAAAGGCCGGTAATCACCAGAATGTTGAAGACGGCCGAGCCCACAATGGTGCCGATGCCCATATCGCTGTGCGCTCCGCCGTGGGTGAAAAGGGCCAGCAGCGCAATGGCCAGTTCCGGGGCGGAAGAGCCGGCGGCCATGAGAGTAGCCCCGGCGACACTGGGGGAAAGTTTCAGTTTGGCCGATATCTGATCCAGGCTTTCAATAAAAAAATCATTGGAAATCACAATCAGCAGGTACACACTTATGATAATGATGACCAGGCTGGTAAGAGCGGCCATAAGTTCCTTCGCTTTATTGTCGAATATTGCAGTGACGGTTTTTTTATTTTATCGGACTTTTTCGATTCATATCCTTGATCGGCCGGTCTGTAAAGAGAAAAATCAGGGCAGGCAGGGGCGGTTTTAAAACTACTTGACAAGAAAGCATTCCGGATTATACGGTTTATATTCAATGCTCACCATCAATTACAGCTTTTTCGGATGGAATCGCTTTACGCAAATTTTCGATGCTGGTTTCAGGCGGTAGGTGACATGCTGGGGGGTGTAATTGGTGAAGGTAGTTGCACGGAATAAATGAATGACAGATCATTGGAACAGGCGCAATGCAATATGAACATGTCTGGCTGGACTGCTTCGGGTATGAACTGGCGCCCCATGTCATCACCTCCGAGGAACTGGAAGAGCGTCTGACGCCGCTGTACACCCGTTTGAAACTGCAGAAGGGGCAGCTCAAGGCCCTGACCGGTATCCGGGAGCGCCGCTTCTGGGACCCCGAGGAACCCATGTATACCGGAGCCATCAAGGCGGGGCAAAAAGCGCTGGCGGCTTCCTCCGTCGGCGCAGATGAAATCGGCATGCTCATTTACTGCGGCGTCTGCCGGGACAACCTGGAGCCGGCTACCGCCTGTTCTGTGGCCGACGGACTGGGGCTGAACTCCCGGGCCGTGATCTACGATATCTGCAATGCCTGTCTGGGGGTTATGTCCGGGATCATTGATATTGCCAACGCCATCGAACTGGGCCAGATTCGGGCCGGCATGGTGGTGGCCAATGAGTCGGCCCGACGGATCGTGGACCTGACCATTGAGCGGATGAATGCGGAATGCAATATGGCGTCTTTCAAGAAATCCATGGCGGTATTAACCGGCGGGTCCGGGGCGGTGGCCATGATACTGACCGGGCCGCAGGCCCCGGCGGCCGACTATCGGCGTCATCGTCTGCTGGGGGGGGCCGTGCGCAATTCCACCCGGCATCACCGTCTCTGTATCTGGGGCGCAGAACCGTATCAGATGGAGACGGATTCCGTCAGCGTATTGACCAACGGTGTGGCCCTGGGCCGGGAAACCTTTGCCGCTTTTCAGGAAGAGCTGAATCTGGCCGGCGGCCAGCCGGACAAGGTGGTCTGCCATCAGGTAGGGGAGGCCAACCAGAAGGCGATCCTCAAGGCGGTGGGCATCCCCCCGGAAAAGGATTTTCCCACCTATCCCTTTCTGGCCAATATGGGCAGCGCTTCTCTGCCGGTGACCGCTGCCATTGCAGATGAACGAGGCTTTCTGGAACCCGGTGACCGGGTGGCCATGATGGGGATCGGCAGCGGTTTGAACTGTTTAATGCTGGGGGTGGACTGGTAAATATGGCCAAGAATATCGACCTTTCGGATTTTCGTCATCTGTACCCCTTTTCCTCGCATTATCTTTCGGTAAACGGTTTCCAGTATCATTACGTGGATGAAGGGGAGGGAGAGCCGGTGCTCATGCTGCACGGCAACCCTACCTGGTCGTTTTATTACCGGGAATTGATTAGAAGACTTTCCTCCGATTTCCGGGTGCTCTGTCCCGATCATATCGGCTGCGGCCTTTCGGAAACGCCGTCTGCCGGAGAATACGGGTACCGGCTGGAAAACCGGGTTAATGATCTGGAGAGCTTTATTGATCAGCTGGGCCTGCAGGTGCCGGTCAACTTGATTGTTCATGACTGGGGGGGATTCATCGGCTGTACCTACGCTCTGCGCCACCGGTCCCGGATCCGGCGGCTGGTAATCACCAACACCGCCGCGTTTTTGAAACTGGCCAACAAACCCTTGCCGCTGCGACTGCGGATTATGCGGCATCTGACCCCCTTTGCCGTGCCGGCGATTCTGGGGGGCAACCTGTTCAGCCGGGCGGCGATTCATATGGCCGCCCGGACCAGGTTGTCTCCGGCGGTGCGGGCCGGCCTGCTGGCACCTTACAACAGCTGGCACAATCGTATTGCGGTGTTGAAGTTTGTCCAGGATATCGCCGTCAAAGAAAATGATCCCAGTTATTCGCTCGGTCGCTACCTGGATGACAATCTGCATCAACTGACCGGTATTCCTATGCTGATCTGCTGGGGCATGAAAGATTTTGTTTTCGATCCGGCCTATTTTGCCGAATGGCGGCACCGGTTCCCGGAGGCGGAATATCACACCTTTGAAAACGCCGGGCATTACCTGCTGGAGGACGAGCCCGAGGCCGTGGGAAAATTAGTGGCCGACTTTCTGGCCCGGCCGCCGGCAACGGAGTAAAGGAGGGGTGTCATGACAGAGCCGGTACAGGGGCGGGTGGTGAATATCGCCCATCGGTTGCAGGACATGGCCGTCCGTTACCCCTATAAAAAAGCGGTGGTGGCGCCGGTAAGTCGAGACCACAGTGGACGGGTTAGCTATGCCCACCTGACCTTTTCCCAGCTTGCTGCCGATTCCAGCCGTCTGGCCGACGGCCTGGAAAAATTCGGCATTGCCCGGGGCACCCGGACCATTCTCATGGTACGGCCCAGCCTGGATTTTTTTTCCCTGGTGTTCGGTCTGTTCAAGGCCGGTATTGTGCCCGTGGTGGTGGATCCGGGGATGGGCGTGGGACGCATGCTGAACTGTTTTGCGGAAAGCCGCCCGCAGGCCTTTATCGGCATTCCCCTGGCCCATGTTTTACGGGTTCTGCGTCCCAGGTTTTTTCAGGACGTGAGCCGCTGGGTGACGGTGGGAAAGCGCTGGTTCTGGGGCGGAGCCACCCTGGAAGAAATTCGCAGGAAGGGAGCCCCGGATTATCTTCCGGTTACCACGGATCGGGACGAGACCGCCGCCATCCTGTTTACCACCGGCAGCACCGGGCCGGCCAAGGGGGTTGTTTATACCCACGGCAATTTTGATGCCCAGATTCAGCAGATCCAGGACCATTTTCAGATTGCTCCGGACGAGGTGGATCTGCCGACGTTTCCCTTGTTCGCCCTGTTTGATCCCGCCCTGGGAATGACCGCCGTTATCCCGGATATGGATCCCACCCGGCCGGCACAGGTGGATCCGGAAAAAATTATTGAAGGCGTCATGAATCACGGCGTGACCAATATGTTTGCTTCGCCTGCGCTGCTGAACCGGGTGGGCGGATATTGCCGGACAAATCATATCAAACTGCCGCCCCTGCAGCGGGTGGTTTCCGCCGGGGCGCCGGTGCACCCGGAGAATATTGAACAATTTTCCGCTGCCCTGGAAGCCTCCGGAGAAATTCATACCCCCTATGGAGCCTCGGAAGCGGTTCCCATCATCTCTATCGGAAGCCGGGAAATTTTATCGGAAACCCGGGCCATGACGGAGCAGGGATTCGGCAATTGCGTGGGCCGACCCTTGAACCGGGTCCGGGTGGAATTGATCCGGATCAGCGACGAGCCCATCGCCTCCTGGTCGGAGGACCTGCTGGTTTCCCAGGGGGAGATCGGTGAAATCGTCGTCAAAGGCGAACATGTCACCCAGTCCTATTATAACCGGCCACGGGACAACGCTCTGGCCAAGATTGTCGACAGCGATGATGTCTGCTGGCACCGCATGGGCGATCTTGCCTGGAAGGACGAGCAGGGCCGCTACTGGTTTTGCGGCCGCAAGAGCCACCGGGTGGCGATGAAAGATAAAACTTTGTTTACCATACCCTGTGAAGCCATTTTTAACGGACATCCCGAGGTGGCCCGCAGCGCTCTGGTGGGGGTCGGTAACCCCGGGGCACAGACACCGGTCATCTGTATTGAGCCCTGTCGCAAAGGGGTAAACAGGGAACAGTTGATTTCCGAACTGCGGGAACTGGCCCAGACCCATCAGTTGACCCGGGATATTCGTACGGTTCTACTGCACCGGGGGTTTCCCGTGGATATCCGGCACAATTCCAAAATATTCCGGGAAAAACTGGCAGTCTGGGCCTCCGGCAAAAGAGGTGTTTCATGACAGTCAAACCGGTCCGAGAGATTCTGGTTACCGGCGGCGGTGGCTTTCTGGGGTCGGCCATTGTCCGGCAGCTGGTGGAAAGAGGGGACAATGTTCGCAGCCTGGCACGAAATACTTATCCGGAGCTGGACGAGCTGGGAGTGACCCAGTTCCAGGGAGACATCGCCAATCTTGAGGAGGTGGAAGCCGCCTGTGAAGGGGTGGAAGCGGTCTGCCATACCGCTGCCAAACCCGGCGTGTGGGGATTTTATGAAGATTATTACCGCCCCAATCTGCTGGGAACGAAAAACGTGGTGGCGGCCTGCAAGACCTTTGCGGTGCCTGTTCTGGTTCATACCAGTTCGCCCAGTGTGATTTTTGACGGCCGGGACATGGAGGGAGTGGACGAATCCTGCCCTTACCCCGCCCGGAACCCTACGCATTATACAAAAACCAAGGCAGCGGCGGAGCAGTTGGTGATATCCGAGGCCCGGAAAGGAGCGGTTAATGCCGTGGTTCTGCGGCCCCATCTCATCTGGGGGCCGGGGGACCCGCATCTGGTGCCCCGGGTGATTGAACGGGCATCCCGGCTGGTGAAAGTGGGTAAAACAGACAAAAAGGTGGATACCATTTATATTGCGGATGCCGCCCGGGCTCATGTCATGGCGCTGGACGCCCTGGCCGAGAATCCGGAGCTTTCCGGCCGGATCTATTTTATCAGTCAGGACGAACCGGTGTTTATGATCGATATGCTGAACGGGATTCTGGCGGCTGCCGGTCTACCTCCCATCAAACGAACCCTTCCGGCCGGCCTGGTCTGGATGGTGGGCGCCCTGCTGGAAGCGACTTATAAAATGGTCGGAAAAACCGAGGAACCTCCCATGACGCGGTTTGTCGCCAAAGAACTGGCCACCGCCCACTGGTTTACGATCGAGGCGGCCAAACAGGATCTGGGGTATCGGCCTCAATACACGATTGAACAGGGTTTGCAGGAACTGGCAAAATGGCTGGCACAAACTCCGTAAAACCGCATCCAAGGGCCGATCCCGGCCTTACGGTTCGACGGGGAATATCCCTATGCTCCTGTTAATGCATCATTTTCTTAGCCCCCAGCCTTGATTTTTCCCATGATCCAAGGTGCGGTGCAATCGCGTACCTTTTTTGTTCTTTTTTTGTTTTTTCCGGTTATGAATGATATAGTTATATTTTGGTTTGCGCGTTTCAAATTTTTAAAGTTTTTGTTTTTACAATGTATTTACGAAATGTTTGCGAGGCCGTTCTTTTCGGCAATTTTCTGCAATAACCGTTTGTAATATTTTAAGAATAAGGAGAAGACGGATGACACAGGTGTTTGACGCGGGAGAGGTTTTTGAAATGGCGATCAAGATGGAACAGAACGGGGCGGCTTTTTATCGCCGGGCGGCCGAACAGGTTACCGATGCCGGCCATCGCCAAATGCTGCTGGAACTGGCGGACATGGAAGTGGATCATGAAAAAACTTTTTCCGCCATGCGCCAGGCGTTAGCGGCGGATACACCGGATTACTATGATCCATACGGCGATGCCGCCGGATATCTGAAGTCGATTGCGGATACCAAGGTGTTTTTTCAACGGGAAATCGATTTGTCTTCCATGGAGGAGATACTCAAGGAAGCGATCATGGCCGAAAAGGATTCCATTGTCTTTTATCTCGGTATGAAAGAGATGATGGCGGATGATGCGGGCAAAGAAAAAATCGAGGCGATCATTAAGGAAGAAATGGGGCATGTCCGGCTGTTGAGTGAAAAACTGTCCGCCCTGTAGTGACCGCGGTGAATGCTAAAGTGAAGGAGAAAAATTAATGGGTTTTGATTTTAATATGGACGAAATTCTGGCCATGGCGGAAGAAATCGAACGCAACGGCGCTTCTTTTTACCGGACGGCCGCCGGCGAGGCTCCCGATCCGGAAACGCGGCAACTTTTGGAAGAACTGGCGGCCATGGAAGATGAACATGAAAAAATTTTTGCCGGACTGCGGGCGGCGCTGACAGCAGAAGACAAACAGCCCGGCGCATTTGATCCGGACGACGACACCGCCCGCTACCTGAAATCTCTGGCGGATTTGCGGGTTTTTCACAACAAGGCCATTGACATCAATTCCATGGAGAGTGTCCTGGAGGAAGCGATTCTCACGGAAAAAGATTCCATCTCCTTTTATGTGGGGATGCGGGCCTATGTGCCTCGCGCACTGGGCAAGGAAAAAGTGGATAAAGTGATCAAGGAAGAGATGGGACACTTGACCCTGTTGACCGATAAACTGAAAGAGATAAAAGGGCGGTAATTGGCTGCGTCCTGGGGGCGGGTATGAAGCACACCAAGGGATTGAAATACGGCTTTCGGACAGGGCTCGGGGGTATGGTGCTTCTGGTCGTTTTGTGTATTTCCGCCGGGGCCGGGGAATTATTCGAACTGGACCGGTTTATTGCGCCGGTAGTCTGCAGCGACTGTCACAGCGATATCTACAACCAGTGGCAAAGTTCCACCCACAGCCTGGCCCATAAAGACCCTCTGTATCGGCAGATGACCAATTATGTTCTGGGCGGGGTCAAAGACAAGGATGAACGGCAGGAAGCAGAAGCCTGTGTGAAATGCCATACGCCGGTGGGGGTGGTGACCGGCAATCCCGGGAAAACGTCGGATGACCTCACCGCTGTACCGGATATCGCCAAGCAGGGGGTGCAGTGTGACTACTGTCATTCCGCGACCGGTACGACCCGGATGTATAACAACGGCCTGACCCTTTCGCCCGGGCACGGCGAACTGGACCCCGGAATCAAGCGCGGCCCCCGGGACGATGCGGTGTCTTCGTTTCATGACAGCCGCTATTCGGAATTTCATACCGGCTCGGAGATCTGCGGGACCTGCCACAACGTCAAGCACGTGGTTTTCATGACGGACCTGGAAACCACCTATGCGGAGTGGGCCGACAGTCCGTATAACAGCAAAGATCCCGCGCGGCGGGTGACCTGCCAGGGATGCCATATGTATCAACGGCCGGGGGTTCCGGCTACCGGCGCGACAGCCCGCCCGGATAACCCCGGCTATGCATCGGACTTCGGGCCGGAACGGAAACATGTTTTCACTCATAATTTTGTGGGCGGCAATGCGTATGTTCCGGGGCTGTTCGACGGCGACGCCCAGATTACAATGGCAGAAGAACGACTGCAAAACGCCGCCCGACTGTCTCTTGATACCGGCAATCTCAAAAACCGGGAAATCCGCATCGAAGTGACCAACATCGGGGCCGGGCATGATCTGCCCACCGGTTTGACCCACGCCCGCCAGATGTGGCTGGATATTACCGTTGTCCGGAAAACAGAAGAAGGCGAGCCGGTGGTCTGGTTTTCCTCCGGGCAGTTGGATGCAGATCGCTATTTGCCGGCGGATACCATTGTTTATCACACCGTCTTTGGAGACGGCCGGGGCAATCCGGTAATCAATATCGCCCGGGCCCGGGAAATTTTAAAAGACAAACGCATCCCGCCCCGGGAAACGGCGGTAGAAAGCGTCATTCTGCCGCCCGAGGCACCAACAGAGGGACTGGTTGTCAGCGTGAAGCTTTGTTACCGGAGTTTTCCGCAGAAGGTTCTGGACCGGGTGGCGGGAAAGAAGATGGCGGTTCTGCCGGTCATTGTCATGGCGGAACTGGAACAACAGTTGTAATATTCTCCGCGATTGCTGCTTTCCCTTTTCAATCGGACAGGTGTTTTTTTTTTCTGATTTTCTTTCGGACGCCGGGTTGGCGTTTTCCCGGGATCTGCAAAAAAATTTTTCTGAAGGGTTCATGAAACAATCAGAACGGGATTTATTTCAGGCCGGTCTGCTGCGGTGGTATCGGGAAAATCAGCGGCGGCTTCCCTGGCGGGATACTGCTGATCCCTATCAGGTATGGATATCAGAAGTAATGCTGCAGCAGACCCGGGTGGCCGCGGTTATTGATTATTTTAACCGTTTCGTTCGGCGTTTTCCGGATATTTTTTCCCTGGCGGCAGCGGAACTGGAAGAGGTTTTGAAACTGTGGGAAGGACTGGGATATTATTCCCGGGCACGCCATCTCCATCAGGCGGCCAGGAAACTGATCGCTGCCGGAGAATTTCAGATACCGAAAGATCCGGAGCGGTTTTCCCGACTGCCGGGAGTAGGCCCGTATATAACCGCCGCGGTGCAGAGCATTGCTTTCGGCCATCAGCTGTCGGTGGTGGACGGTAATGTCAAACGGGTGCTGGCCCGTCTGTTATTAATGGCCGATCCGGTAAATCAATCCGGGGCGCATGGAATTTACCAGGAGACCGCCTCGAAATTTTTGTACCATAAGGATCCGGGAACGTTTAATCAGGCCCTGATGGAGCTGGGCGCCATGATCTGCAAACCCCGCCGGCCGCTTTGTCAGGAATGCCCGGTTCATGATTTCTGCCGGGCTGCTCGAACCGGACGGGTAGCCGAGTTTCCCCGGCGGATCGCCGCAAAAAAAGTCCCCTGGCGGCATCTGGCAGCGGGAGTTGTGCAAAAACGGGATCTGTTGTTGATTGTAAGGCGTCCGCCGTCAGGGCTGCTGGGGGGATTGTGGGAATTTCCCGGCGGACCGGTAAATCCGGGGCAGTCCCCCGAGGAGGCCTGTTGCGAGGCTGTCACCGAAGCCGTGAATCTGGAGGTCGAGGTGAGCCGTCATCTTACGCAGGTCCATCATGTCTATACCCATTTTAAATTGAAAATGGATGTTTATATTTGTCGCTATTTGTCCGGTCGGGTGCGTTTAACCGGGCCGGCCGGCCATGCCTGGGTGCGAAGGCCGCAGTTGGCGGCTTATCCCTTTCACAAAGCCATGCACAAGATTTTTCCGCTGCTACTCACTACTTGAAAAATTGGCGGTCTGTTGCTCCCACAACGTGAGAGAAAGGCCGGGTTTATACAGATACCGGATACTTTTATTGGGTCAGAAGAATCGCCAGTTCCGGAAAGAAAATGTAAACCAGAAATTCGTTTACCCATTGTCGATATTCGTTGTTATTGCCAGTCATTTCCAATATCCGGGTGAGATAATGGGAGGCGCCCACGCAGTTGATGATGACCATAACCAGAAAGAATTGCCACATGCGAATTTTTTCTTCCGGCGCACGCAGCAGCAGGATGGTTTTCAACCGATGTAAAATGTCTGTGTAAAACCGGCGGAAATAGTCATACATATGGGCCAGATCGGGATTGTCTACGGGGACGATATTCTGCATCAGAATGGCCGGAGCGTCGGGTTTGTCAAAATAGAAGTCCAGCAGATGGCGCAGATACTCCTCCAGACTTTTACGGAGCGTCATGGTGGCAATATCCCGGGTAAAAAAGTCGGCCATCCATTGATGGGATTCCCGGAAAAATTCTTCATAAAAGCGGTTGATAACGGCGGTGGCCAGTTTTTCCTTGGTTGGGAAATAGTGGTGGATAAGGGTAAAGTCGAATCCCCCCTCCCGGCCGATCATCCGAATACTGGCACCGGGATAAGGATTACGGGTGAAAACGGTTTGGGCGGCATCCAGTATTCGTTTACGGGTGAGGTCGCCTTTGGTGGTTTTGGACGGTTTCCCCGGTAAAGCAGCCGTTTCTTCCGGGCGGGGCGGCTGGGAGATTTCAGCCAGGGAAAGTCTGCTGGCGGGTATGTCTCCGATCGAGAAAACGTTGTTGATCAGTGGTGAAAACAGCAAGTGGATGGCCTCTTTTACCCACTGTCGATACTGTGGGCTATTCGGCGGTAAATTCAGTCCGCGGGCATAAAATTCTGCCGCCCCGACACTGTTAACCGTAATCAGGATAAAGGCCAGAACAATCATGGCGCGGTGCCGGTCCGTAATGGTATGCGGAGCGATTCCCGCAACCTGCCGCTGAATTTCGGCGATATAGGTTTTGATTGCCTCCAGTCCCAGAAGAGTATCATCAAACTGGCTGCTTTTGCCGATGTTGAGCATGATAATGGCCGTGCCGTCGGGGTGACGAAAGCAATAATCAAGAAGACGGTCGATAAAGATGGCCAAAGATTCTTCCAGGGGTTCCTGGTTCAAGATGCCCAGCATGGGGTAGATGGCGTCAATGTATTCCCGGACCAATTCGGCGGCCACTGTGTCGAACAGGCCTTTTTTGGAGCCAAAGTAGTAACGGATAAGAGCGTAATTGACCCCGCCGGCCTGTTCGATTTTTCGCACACTGGCGGCATCGTAGGGATAGGCACAGAATATGCGTCGGGCGGCGGCAATAATGCGGCAGCGGGTCTGTTCGGATTTTTTCGGGGCCATAGGGTTACCTGTCAGTCGATTGGGAACGAAGAAAAAACCGATTCCCGCGGTTTTTTATCCACCCTTCTTCCTGCAGTTTTTTCAGGGTCAGAACTACCCAGCCGTCCGCGGAATAGCGTTGCTGGATTTCCCAGGGCTTGTAAATGGTGTTGACAATACGGCGTGGCGTCACCCCCTTGGAGCCGCTTTTTTTAATAATATCGATGATTTCCTGTGTCCGCTCCCGGCGGTGGGCCAGAATTTCCCGAATGCGCTGCCGCGGGTTGGTGATGGGCCGCCCGTGGGCGCTTAAGATCAATTCCAGTTTGGGCAAAGCCAGGATCTGTTCCAGGGTCTGACGGTACTGGGCCAGATCGGAGCGAGGCGGTCCAAGCCAGGTGGTGACCACCCGCAGGATGTTGTCCCCGGAAAAAAGAACGCCGGTGGCTTCGTTGTACAACGAGATATGATCGTCACAGTGCCCCGGCGCGGGCAGCACCTGCCAGGACTCATTGTTGACGGACAGGCGGCAGGGTTCGGCAATGATCTCATCCGCTTTGCGGGGATTGTCCATGCCGATGAAAAGGGGATGGAACCATTTCACCGTCAGGTTGGCCACCGTGTTTTTGACAAAACCGGTGCTGTACTGTTTGCTCATGGAGCCCCGGTAATAGGTCTGCCGGCTGTTCAGGTTGGCAAGCATTTTTTCTGTCAGCACAATTTTAACCCCGAATTTTTTTTTCAGGTAACGCAGTCCCGAGGCGTGGTCCGGATGGCTGTGGCTGGGCAGGGCGCGGGTAATCCGGAAAATTTCTCCCCGGCTGCGGACCCGTTCCTCAATACGCCGGATCTCTTTGCCCAGATGGCTGAGTATGCCCTTGCGGGCGTAGCCGGAATCAAAAATCAATCCGTTCGGCCCGGCCAGAACATAAATATTCACCGGCGGCATAACCGCGCCCAGGGCACCGTATTCGGTAATCATGAATATATTGGGGTAGACTTCTTCCATCATTCGTCATGCCGGACTTGATCCGGCATCCAGGCCGCTGTTGCAGTGACGGGCTTTCGGTTGCCACCTTCGCTGGTGCTGCGGCGCGTTCGGTTTTTTGCCGCTTTTGCCGCCGCTGGTTTTTTGTTGCTTTTTTCCGTTGTTATTGATACCGATGAAAACAGAAAACCCTTGTCATTTTTTTCGGTCCAAGTTACGCTGGTACCCAGATTATTAACCACTCGTAGAAAAAAATCAATCGTTCATAAGGGGAAAATCCATTTTTCGTTTTGATGTGGCTTCTGCGGCGGGAAGCGGGCGACAGGAAAAAGTTCCGTCATCCCCGGCCGCGGAAAGAAATTCGGAAGGAGGGAGACGGTTATGCTGAAACGCGCGGAAATTAAAACCTGGATTAACCAGGAACCCCGGTTCGACGATATCATGTGCAGCCTGCGGGCCACCGGGAGACAGCCCGCCGGGATTATCCGGGAGGTCAAAGAGGTGGTCGCCATCGCCCGGAAATTCAACGCCGAGGTTACCCGGCCGGCCTGTTTGGACCTGGATCGCCGCATGCACGAGGATTCGGATTATCTGCCCTGGGAATATGTAAAGATCGCCAATGAATGGGGGTTTTATTCCCTGTTTATCCCCAAGCTGTTCGGGGGGCGGGGCTATGCCATGCCCAGCGTGGGCTATTTTATCGAGGAGATCGCTTCCCAGTGTCTGGCCATGGCCAATATTATCGGGGTGCACTATCTGGGGGTAATCACCCTTTCCGCCTCCTGGAATGTTCGCGTCATCAATCATATCTGCCGGGAGGTGGTCGCCGGGGAAAAGAGCGGCCGGCCCTGCCTGTTGTCTCTGGCCATGACGGAACCGGACGCGGGAACGGATTCCCAGAATGTGGAGTTCATGAACGTGGGCAACCTGGGCTGTCACGCGCAGAAGGTGGACGGCGGCTACCGGGTTACCGGCAATAAAATTTTTATTTCCATGGGCCATTTGTCCACCTGGCACATGCTGCACGCCTACACCGATCTCAAGAAAGGAGCGGAAAATACGGTTATGCTGGCGGTCAAAACCGGTTCCCCCGGTTTTTCTTTCGGCAAGAAAGAAAAAAAGATGGGGCAGAAGGGCAGTATTGCCAGCGAATTGATTTTTCAGGATTGCTTTGTGCCCGACGATCTGGTTTGCATCGACAATCGCCAGATTGCCGAGCTGTCCCGCAATGTCCGGGACACCAACGAACAGATTCTGGCCTACATCTGGGCCGCCTCCCGCATGGGGGTGGGCGCGTTCGGGACCGGGACCGCCCGGGGCGCGCTGGAAGAGGCCCTGTGTTTTGCGTCCGCCCATGAAATCGAAGGAGAGCCCCTGATCAATCAGGAATGGTGCCAGAGCCGCCTGGCGGAGATGTACAAAAATGTGGCTATTTCCCGCACCGCTTATGCCGAAGCCAATTACGTCAACGGTCTGCACGGTTTGTGGAAACTGCTGAATGTCAAGCCGCTGTATTATCTGATCCGGTACACCCCCCTGGCCCTGCTGGACAAAATTTTTCCCCGCTTGAACAATCAGCCCTGGATGACCCGGCTGTTCCGGCGCCTCTGCTTTGACTGGCAGGCGGACGAAGAAATTGACCGGATTGACGGCTGGGGGTCGCTGGCCAAATTCGCCTGTACCGACGCGGCCATGGCCAACTGCCAGCTGGCCCTGGAGATTATGGGGCAGGCCGGCCTGCGGCACGACGGGCGGGTGGAGAAGATGTTGCGGGACGCCAAGCTGCTCCAGATTTATGAAGGCACCAACCAGGTCAATCGCCTCAACCTCTTCAAGCGGATGCTGTCCCGCTCCTGTCCCTGCGCCCGGCCGCTGTGCGTAACCAACCGGTAGGGGACGGCGCAGGCCGGATTATACCGAAAGCGGGTAATTTGGAGAAGCGTCGATTTCGGGAAAAGGTTTGCCCCTGCCGCGATCAGCGGCAGGGAATTGGTGTCGATTCGCGGGGATTCGTGGGAAGATGTTTTTCCCCGGCATCCGTCAGAGCACCTTCTCTTTTTCCAGCGTTACCCGACTGCTTTCCAGGCAGCGGGCCAGCATATTGAAATAACTGCAGCAGAGAATCAGGGCGGCCGCTCCCCGGTTGCCGTAGCGGGATTTAATTTCCACCAGGGCCGCGTCGCTGAGGCGCACATCCCGGGTGATTTCATCCGCCACCCGGCAGAGCAGGTTGCCCTCCGTGTCCAGGGAGTGCACCGGATCTTCGGTTTCAATGATGCGAATCTCTTCCTCCGTGAGGCCGGTCATTTTACCCACGGTGACATGATGGGTCCAGGCATAGGTGCAGTTTGCCACTTTGACCACTCGCAGGACGGCAATTTCCCGCAGCCGCGGATCAAAATCCGCGCCGGACAGCACCGAGCCCGCCAGTTCCAGAAAACCGGTAAAGCTGCCCGGTACCGCCGCCATCATGCGAAAGGCGTTCAGGCGGGGCAGGGCCTGCAGAACTTCCCCGATTTCCGGCGGCAGTTCCTCTATCGCCGGCAGATCAATGCGTGCTTCCATAAAGATGTCCCGGTTATTGCGGTTTGAACGGCTTATTCGATGTCCACCTTTTCCGACCGGCTTCCGGCCGCGGCCTCTTCGGCTTCTTCCATTCTTTCCAGGGCGGCATCGATCATGGACCGAAGGGCCAGAAGCCGTTCCCGCCGGGCGGCCCGCAGGTGTTTGCCCACGTCCCGGGGGAGGCATCCGCAAAGCAGTTCCAGGGTGCTGCTTTTGACATCCTCCAGGGCGTTGAACAGGTTGTAGACCTGATCCGATTTACGTGTCATGGCGTTCCTCCGTTACAAACCGTATGGTTAAAACTCCTTTTTCCAGGGCGGCTTTCTGCAGCCGCTTCTGCGCCAGGCTGCTGGGCAGAAAGATTTCCCGCCGCCAGCCGCCGGTCTGCAGGATCAGCCGGTCGCCGCCTTTGCGCCGGACGTCCAGCTCGTTTTTATCAATAAAGGGCAGTTCCAGAGAAAACAGGTAGTCTTCCCCCTCCTTGACGATGGTCTGGGGATTGCCCCGGTGATAGCTGTCCAGCGGGTCGCGGCCGTTGTAAAGGGTTTCGGCCAGGCGCACCAGGTGCTCTTTGCAGAAGACCTCGTCGGGCATCAGGTAGGTTTCCAGCACCGGCAGGGGCGCAAAGACGTCCCGGATGGTGGCCAGATGCCGGGTCTGGGTTTTCTGCCAGCTTCGGAAATAATCGTCCGCCACCTGCGGGGGAAGAATTTTGTTGGCGATAATGCCGTCCACCGGGTAGCCGTAAAGATTGAGATAGGTGTAGGCGCGCTGGGCCTCTTCGATGACCATGTTTTCCGGGTTGACCACCAGCCGGATGGAGGTCTGCGCCGGGTCGGTCAGCATTTTTTTCAGGGTGCCGATGTCATTAAAGAGGGTTTCCACGGCATCATACAGTTCGTCGGTGGGAATGGGGATCCCCAGGATGGAGCGTTTCACCTTGCGCACGGTCCGGGCGACGCGCCGCTCAATGGGCAGGATTTTGTCGATCCACCACTGGACCACGTCCGGCAGGCTCAGCAGTTTCAGCGTCTGGCCGGTGGGGGCGCAGTCCATAATGAGGCAGTCGTAGCGGCCGGAGGTTTCGGCCCGGAAAATTTCCAGCAGGCCGCACATCTCTTCCAGCCCCGGCAGAATGGCCATCTCTTCGGAAATGATCTCGTCCACCTCGCCGATGGCGTTCATGACCGCGGCCATATATTCCTGAATCACCTGCCAGTTCCTGGAAAGCTCGTCCAGGACGTTGATCTCCTGGGCCCAGAGGTTGCGCTCGATCTCTACCGGCTCGCTCGTGAGGTCCCGGTCAAAACTGTCGCCCAGGGAATGGGCCGCGTCGGTACTCATCACCAGGGTTTTATAGCCCCGGGCCGCGGCCGCCAGGGCCGTGGCGGCGGAAACCGTGGTTTTGCCGACGCCGCCTTTTCCGGTAAAGATGAGGGTTCGCATGGCTTGAACTCCGTAGCCGCAGCCGAATAATGAGACCAAGTTTTCGGGTCTTCTCAGTTCCAGCATAAGCCAGGGACAGGAGAAAGTCAATAATTTGGTATTCGCGGTATCTTTGGCTGACCAGGGATTTATACGACTCTCCTTTTCATTTTTGGCGGTGGTTGTTTATTTTTTTTTCGTATGCGAAAACGCTTGACTCATCGACTGGATTTTGCTTTAAATAACTGTAAGATAGAAGAATTTTCTGTCTGTATTGCTTTCGTTCACTGCCTGCGGGTCGGCATATTTCGGTTGCAGCGGGGAGACCCCATCAGATCAATATCTGTTGTATGATTGATCTGCGGTTTTCATGCCATATTCAAGTCGGAAGCAGGGCCGGGGGAAGGAGGTTATCAGCGATGCACAAAAATACCATAGAAAAAACGCAATCAGCGTTCCAATCATGGGGAGGCAACAGAAATTTTGAAAATTACGCTTTTCACAAATTCTGGATTACCGTAGCTGCAAAATATCGAGAGATTGTCGGCGATGCGTTTCTGGAGTCGATCTTCGGGCTGGCGGAAACGCTTGCCGTCCCTTACTATATACAAGAACTATCGCCCGGGCAGGCAGTCCATGTAAAGTACTGGTTGCCACGTCGTCCCCGGGACCGTTTCAGAACCCTGTGGCATAACAAAATAAAAATCGAAACAGCGCAATACATCCGTTTTTTTACTTCCCATCTCCCCGTCGTCGAGTTTGTTGTCTCCGGTGTACGACGTTTCCCGGCAACCAACCGGGGCAGTTATATCAATGGTTTTCTGGTTACCGCCATGGTTCCGGGGGGATTCGATTTGCGGAATTTGTATAAAAAACAGGCTTCTCCCTGGATGATGAAGGGGCAGGATTGTCGCCATCAGGTTCTCCGGGATCTGGGGCGGCTGTTGGCGAGAATTCATCAGTCAGGAGTTTTTCACGGGGACTACATGTTAAAAAATATCGCTTATTCCAAGTGTTTTGCCCAGGAACCATACCGTCTGATGGATCTGGCCAGCGGGGGAATTTTACATTCCGGCCCCGGAAGGTCAGAGCCGCAAAGATTTCAGGATATGCTGCGGATGTCTCTCTGTCTGGCCCGTATCGGTCTTTCCCAGAGTGACACCCTGGGGTTCTTTCAAGCCTACGCGGAAACTTACTATTCGGTAACTGGAACTGTTGCCAGGGATCTGGCAAAAGGATTGATGGATTCATCGCTCTCCCTGGGTGGGCATCGAGCCATGGAAACAGTCGCTTTGTTCAGGAAAAATCCGCTCTCCCCGGACCCGGCTTCTACTTTCTTCCCCGGCAAGTTTGTTGCGCATTAATAACACTGGATAAAAAAAATTTCTGCCCGTTTACAGTTGTAGTGCGGTATGGGCCGTGTTTTTTGTTGACATCCGTGTAGACAGGTATAATATAACGCCGGTAATGAAAAGCCGGCGCTTGCCGGTCGGCCGACCCGGTCTCAAAACGGAGTTCGGAATTGTTGTTTCTTTATTAATACGCTTTTGCCGGGTTCCGGAAAACGGAAAGCCGGGTAAAGAAAGGAACATCATGAGCCGCATTGGCAGAGCTTCCGAAAAAAAATCCCCGAGACTCTCTCAGCCCAATGGACAATGTCAAATTCTGGGACCTGTTGAAACGCTGGAGGAGTATGTGCAGCCGGACTGGTGGCAACGGATTTTTAACTCTCTTTATTTGAAAACGGATGGTGATGTGGTGGAAAACCCGGATCTTACGAGACGGGAAGTGAATGTGTTCGTGGATATTCTGAAACTTACGCCTGCCGATTGTATTCTGGATATGTGCTGTGGACAGGGCCGGCATGTTCTGGAATTTGTCCGTCGGGGCTATAAGGCGGAAGGTCTGGATCGGTCGCGCTACCTGATTCAGAAGGCCAAGGCGGCAGCCAGAAAGGAAGGGCTTGCCGCCAGATTCCGGGAAGGGGATGCCCGTAAGCTTTCTTATGCCGCCGACACGTTTGATGTGGTGACCATGCTGGGTAACAGTTTTGGATATTTTGAGACGGAACAGGACGATATCCGTATTTTTAAAGAGATTTTCCGGGTGCTCAAACCATGGGGCCGGATTTTGCTGGATGTGACCGACGGTGAATATGTAAAGTCCCGTTTTCAGGCTCGATCCTGGGAATGGATCGATAAAAAGATGTTTGTCTGCCGGGAACGTTCCTTGTCTGCCGACCAGTGTCGGTTGATTTCCCGTGAGGTCGTAACGGATGTCGCCAAGGGAGTGATTGCGGATCAGTTTTACGCTGAACGGCTTTATACCGAAACCGATTTACTTGGAATTTTCAGGGAGGCGGGTTTTTCGGATGTGGCCATTCACGGTAAAATTGATACCGCTTCCAACAGAAACCAGGACCTCGGGATGATGGAAAAACGGATTCTCATTACGGGCCTGGTAAAAAAAGAGTGGTCGCCGAAAAAAAACCAGAAAAAGGGGCGGAAAAAAGTGGTGGTGATATTCGGCGATCCCCGGAAACCGGATCCGTTGAAACCGTATTCGGTTTTTGACGATGATGATTTTTATACCATTGATCAGCTTAAATCCGCCTTACTGACATTGACGGATTACGATGTTACCTATTTTTCCAATCACGATACACTGGTGGCCGACTTGCGAAAGCTGGCAGGCCGGTCGCCGCACTTGGTTATCAATCTGTGTGACGAAGGATTTACCAACGATCCCCGCAAGGAGCTGCACGTTCCCGCGCTGCTTGATATCTTTGATATTCCCTACACCGGGTCGGCCGCTCAGTGTCTGGCGTTTTGCTACGACAAGTCTCTGGTACGGGGAATTGCCAAAGAAATGAAGATTCCGGTGCCAAAGGCGTTTTTTATTGAGTCCGAGGATCAAACCTTTAATCTTCCGTTTGCTTTCCCCGTAATCGTGAAACCCAACCTCGGTGACTCCAGTTTTGGCATTACCCGGCAGAGCGTAGCATATACCCACGAGGATCTGATTAATGCCATAGCCATGATCCGGGAAAAGCTGGGTTATGACAAACCGATCCTGGTGGAAGAGTTTCTTACCGGTCCGGATCTTTCCGTGGGTATTCTCGGCAACCCTCTTACCACTTACACAGTACTGCCGATAACGGAGGAAGATTATACGGCGGTACCGGACAATCTGCCGCAGGTATGCGGGTATGAAGCCAAATGGTTACCGGATTCCCCCTATTTCAATATTCGCTCGGTGCCTGCAGATCTTCCCGAAACCACCGAAAAATTTATTGTGGAATGCTGCCTGAAGCTTTTTGAGCGACTGGAAGTCCGGGATTACTGCCGGTTCGACTGGCGCCTGGACGCAGCCGGACATGCCAAGCTGCTTGAGGTCAACCCCAATCCCGGGTGGTGCTGGGACGGTCATCTGGCCAAGATGGCCGGTTTTGCCGGCATATCTTATGCGGAAATGCTACAGGCCATTATTCAGGCTGCGGAACAGCGTCTGGACCTTTCCCCGGCGGCGCTAGCGGTTCATCCGAAGAGGTCTCACGGTATTTCGGGGCAGCAGGCATAACATACGCAAAACGTCAGTGGTTCGGAAAACGATGTCATGGCAGCTGCAATCGACCTTCCGCAACCCCGTATTCTGGCGGCCGGACCGCGCTTCCGGTGCTTTTGCTCGTTTTTCAGCATATCCCGGCGGTATTCAGGTTACCGTCGATTTTTCTCTGCACGCTTTTTTTCCAGCTGCATTGTTGCTCCGGGAGCGGGTTGTTTCTGTACATACATAATCGCCTGCAATATCAGATCGCGGTCGAGAACACAGCGGATGAGGTTGTGCGGTTACACCGGAGAATCCGTTATCGTAACCGGATGTCCGATTTTTTTTGGGTTTCTAATTCCAAATATGATAAAATATAGAACTGTTGTGGCCGCAGACAATATTGATATCGTCCGGGCCTTTCAACAACAGGTCACGGATATGCTCTCCATCGAAAATACCAATCCGTTTCGTGTGCAGGCTTAACGCAAGGCCGTCCGGAGCATCCAATAAAACGCGGAAACAGAAAAGGAGTCGCTGTCATGAGTGATACCAGCAGGCAGGAAAGCATTCTGGAAGTGGATAAATTGACTCTCTATCTGGGGAAAAAGCCTATCCTGGATGAGTTGTCCATTTCCTTCTGGCCGGGCCATATCCATGCCGTGGTGGGACCGAACGGGGCGGGTAAGTCCACCCTGGCTTCCACCATCATGGGATTGAGCGGCTACCATGATTATGAAGGAAATATTCGTTTTCAGGGAGAAACGATAAAGGATTTAACCACCGATCAGCGGGCGCGCCGGGGCATTACCCTGGCCTGGCAGGAGCCCGCCCGCTTCGAAGGGCTGGCGGTACGGACTTTCCTCGGCGCCGGGGCAGTGGACAAAAGCGAGGAAAAAGCCGCCTGGGCACTGGAGGTGGTGGGGTTAAAACCCGAGGAGTATCTGGACCGTTCGGTGGACAAAACCCTTTCCGGCGGAGAGCGGAAACGCATTGAACTGGCTTCGATTCTTACCATGGATCCGGTCCTGGTCATGATGGACGAACCGGATTCGGGGATTGACGTGGAAGCCTTGCAGAAAATTTTTCAGGCCATTCGGCGCTTGAAAGAAGAGGGGACCACCGTTCTGCTGATCACCCATTCCCAGGCGGTGCTGGAAAACGCCGATCACGCCTTTCTCATGTGCTGCGGGAAAGTGATTGAAAAAGGGGCGGTGGATAAGATCATGACCTATTTCGGGGAGAAGTGCCTGCCCTGTAATCACAAAAATCAACCGGACCCGGAGGCTGTCTTATGAATGATACCGACAAGGAACTGATTGCCCGTTTGTATGAAAGTTTAGGGGAGCAGCATGTTACTTCCCCGGATATTGCTCATGTGGAAATTCACGGCAACCGGGTTCTCGGCCTGCATCTGGTGCCCGGCCTGGATGTGCAGGCCGAGGAACTGGAAGACGGGATCCGGGCTGAAATTACCGTGGCGGAAGGGGCGGTTATTTCGCAGCCGGTGCGGGTCTGTTTCGGCATGCTGCCGGAAACCGGCGTGCAGAAGGTTTACATGACCACCCGCCTGGAAGACAATTCTTCCATCTCCATTCTGGCGAGCTGTACCTTTCCCAACGCCGTGGATGTCCTGCACACCATGGAGGCGGAAATTCATCTCGGCCGGAATGCGGAATATGCCTACCTGGAACGGCATGTCCACGGCCAGGCCGGGGGAGTGACGGTAGTTCCCCGGGCCAAGGTCTACCTGGCGGAAAGAGCCCGCTTCCGGACGGATTTTGAACTGATCAAGGGCCGGGTGGGTAAAATTGATATGGACTACGAAGCCTTTTGCGGCCCCCGCAGCATTCTGGAAATGTCGGCCCGGATCAACGGCACCGGGGACGATCAGATCACCATCAACGAGACGGCCCACCTGGAGGGGGAAGAGGCGCACGGGGTGCTGATGTCCAATATCGCCCTCCGGGATAACGCCACCGCCACCATTAAAAATACCATGACGGCCTCGGCCCCGTTTGCCCGCGGTCATGTGGACTGCAAAGAAGTGGTCCAGGACGAGGCGGTGGCCCGGGCGGTTCCCGTGGTGGAGGTCCGTCATCCCAAAGCCCATGTTACCCACGAAGCCTCGGTGGGCAGCGTGGATTCCAAACAACTGGAAACGCTCATGTCCCGGGGTTTGACCGAAGACCAGGCCACCGACATGATTATCGAAGGCCTGCTGACGCCTTCCTATTAAGCCTGGAACCGGTGAGGATATGGTCCAATTGATTTTGCGGGTATATAACGCGGTATGGCAACTTTTTCTGCCCTTTCTTCAATGGAGCCAGCGACTCAAGGACGGATATGAGCAGCGTATATTCCGGGAGAAGCCCGGAAATAAGGCGGATATCTGGATTCAGGCGGCCTCGGCCGGCGAAGCCTATCTGGCCTTATCCCTTTTGCAGGCTTTGCCGGCGGATAAACGGTTGAGGGTTCTCATCAGCACCAACACCCGCCAGGGTATGGAGGTCCTGGAAGCCGGGTGGAGGGAAATGGCGGGGCGGACCGCCTGTCTTGCTGTGGAATTGATATTTTTCCCTTTTGACAAGCCGTCCATCATGGAAGCAGCGGTCCGGCATATTGATCCCGGGGTAATGGTATTGCTGGAGAGCGAATTGTGGCCCGGTCTGTTGGCGGCTCTGCACGCCCATAATCATTTCGTGCTGGTGATTAACGGCCGGATGACCTCCAAGAGTTTTCGGGGCTACCGCCTGGGCAAGTGGTTCTGGAGAGCTTTGGCGCCGCATTGGATACTGGCCATCTCACCGGCCGATGCGGAACGGTTTGCCCGTCTTTTTGGCCGGGAGACCGTGGAGGTTATGCCGAACATCAAGTTCGACCGCATTCGATATAATGGTGCGGATGAGGAAAGCGTCCGTGCCATCCGTCAGTTGTTGTCCCCGGACAGCGGCCTGCTGATTTTCGGTTCGGTCCGGGAGGAGGAAGAAGCCGATCTGTTCAAAATGATAAGGCGGATACGGGACCGTTTTCCGGATCTGATCCTGGCGATTTTTCCCCGGCATATGCACCGTTTGCCTGCCTGGCAGGCCGCTCTCGGGAAACGGGGGGGAAACTGGACCTGTCGATCCGAGCTGACAACGGCTCCGGTGCGTCCGGGCACCATTATATTGTGGGATACGTTCGGGGAATTGCAGGCGGCTTACGGCAGCGCTACAGCCGTTTTTGTGGGGGGGAGTCTGGCGCCCCTGGGCGGACAGAATTTTTTGGAGCCTTTACTCCACGGACTGGTGCCGGTGATCGGTCCCTTTTGGGACAACTTCGCCTGGGCCGGGGAGGAACTTTTTTCCACGGGGCTGGTGCGGAAAACGGAAAACTGGCAGATGGCCACGGCGGAATTGAGTAAACTTCTGGCCGAGCCTCCGCCCCGGCAACAGATCCGGACGGAAGCGGCCGATTATATGGAACAACGGCAGGGGGGCACGCGTCAGGCCTGCGATCGGATTATGCAGTACCTGCCTTTCAGCAAGGAAAAATTACCATGACGGATCGTCTCACTGGTTACGGTATTATTCCGGCCCGCTACGGTTCTTCCCGGTTTCCGGGCAAACCCTTGGCCGATATTTGCGGGAAACCCATGTTCTGGCATGTTTATGACCGGGCCCGACAGTGCCCGGATATGGCCGCAGTCTATCTGGCCACCGATGATGAACGGATCATGGCGGCAGCCCGAGACCTGGAAGTGCCGGTAATTGAAACCCGTTCCGATCATCCCAGTGGGACGGACCGGGTGTTTGAGGCCGCCACTCGCCTTGATATCCGCGATAACGACGTAGTAGTGAATATCCAGGGGGATGAACCCCTTTTAAATCCCACCTTACTGGGGGATTTGATTCGTCCCCTGGCCAATCCGGAAATTTGTGTGACCACGCCGGTGCGATTGATTGATCCGGAGACCGCCCGGCGGCCGGATCTGGTAAAAGTCGTATTTTCCGCCGATAACAAGGCCTTGTACTTCTCCCGGGCCGCCATCCCCTTTGCCCGGGAGGGGGCGGTTGATACATTTTATGGCCACATCGGGTTGTACGCCTTTCGTATGGAGACACTGGCCCGGTTTGTCTCTCTGCCGACCGGAAAACTGGAGACAATGGAGAAACTGGAACAGTTGCGCCTGCTGGAAAACAGCCTTCCGATTCAGGTAGTCCCCACCGACTATGAGAGTCTGAGCGTAGATCGGCCGGAGGATCTGGAGGCGGTTCGGCGGTATCTCGGTTGTCAGGAGGTTTGAAAAGAGGGGGAGGTTTTTTCGGTGGTGTTGTTTTTACAAAGCCCGCCCCGCGTCTTCCAGTTTTGGAACATCTCCCGGGCCCGGTAGGAGCTTCTCACCAGCGGGCCGGACGCCACGGCGTCAAATCCCGTCTGCAGGGCGTATTGCCGCCAGTTTTCGAACTCTTCCGGGGTTACATAGCGTTCGATCGGCACCTGGTCCGGCGTGGGCTGCAGATACTGCCCCATGGTCAGCAGACTGCAACCGGCGCTCAACATATCCCGCAGAGTCTGCGCCAGGGCTGCCCGGTCTTCTCCCAGCCCCAGCATAAGACCGGATTTAACCGGGATATCCGTTTGAAATGCCGCAGCTTTTGTCAGCAGCTCTAAACTCCGCTGATACTGCGCTGCCGGTCGAATTTTCGGGTAGAGGCCGGGAACGGTCTCGAGATTGTGGTTCAGTACGTCCGGCCCGGCTTCCAGTACCGGGTACAACAAATCCTGTCGGCCACAGAAATCCGGGATCAGCACTTCGATTGAGGCCTGCGGCAATTGCCGCCGGATTTCCCGGATGGTCCGCACAAAGCAATTGGCTCCGTGGTCCGGCAGGTCATCCCGGGTAACGGAAGTCACCACAATGTGTTGCAGTTCCATCTTGCGGGCGGCCCGGGCGACCCGGAGCGGCTCGGTTTGATCCGGCGGACCGGCCGGCCCCTGAGGTACGGCACAAAACCGGCAGTTACGGGTACAGCGGTCTCCCATGATCATAAAGGTAGCGGTTCGCCGGGAAAAACACTCCCAGCGGTTGGGACAGCGAGCTGCTTCGCAAACCGTGTGCAGTCCCTCCTGCCGCAACAGGCGGTGGGTCTGCTCACAGGTCCCGCCCGGCGGAAGGCGGCGGCGCAGCCAGGCCGGTTTGCCGATTTTCCGGGCGGAATCTTTTTCTTTCCTTATGTCAGGGGATGGTGGCAGCAAGTTGCTCCCTTTCCATATATTTTTCCAACCAGGCGGCGGACACTGCTTCGGTCTGGATATGAAAAATTTTGTCCCAATCTTGGCGGGCGGCCTGCCGAACGTTTGCTAGGGATATGGTCTCCTCGATTTCGTTGGCCAGGGAGGTCATCTGAATTCCGGGCAGCCCGCAGGCGGTGATCCAGGAAAAAGGCCTCAGATCCATCTTTACATTCAGGGCCAGCCCGTGAAAACTGATCTGTCGGTGTAAGCGCAGTCCCACACTGCCGATTTTCCGGTGGCCAATCCAGACTCCCCGATGCGCTTCATCCCGGCGGGCGGTGAGATCCCAGCGGGCGGCCAAAGAGATCATCACGCTTTCCAGGGCATGGACAAAGTCCCTCACGCCCCAGCCATTGGCGGCCAGATTCACAATGGGATAGATCACCAGTTGGCCCGGGCCGTGATAAGTGATGCTGCCGCCGCGGCCGGTTTTTACCAGATCGATGTTGTTCTGGCGCAAAAAATCAGGGGTCACGTGTAAATGCTCAGCGCCTCCCCGGTTGCCGAGGGTAAAAACCGGCCAGTGTTCCAGGCAGAGAACCACCTCCCGGGAGAGTGATCCGTCGGCCCGTGCCCGGACCAGTCGTTTTTGCCAATCCAGGCCCCGGCGGTAATCCGTTCGCGGCAGTTCCAGCCAGTACCATGGCGTCCGGGCGGAAGAAATGGATGGCTCTTTCAAAAAAGATATCCTGCTTTTTTTATTCGCTCAGGCAAGGTTTTCTGGCGGCGGCGGTTTCATCCAGACGCCGGACTTTGCTTTTGGCCGGCGCCTGCAGCAGCCGTTCGGGATCATTTTCGGCTTCTGCCGCAATCGCCTCCAGGGCCGCCACAAAACTGTCCAGCGTTTCCTTGGTTTCGGTTTCCGTGGGTTCCATCATCAGGGCGCCATGCACCACCAGAGGAAAATAAATGGTGGGGGGATGAAAGCCATAGTCAATCAGGCGTTTGGCGATATCCAGAGTGGTTACCTGGTACGCTGCCTGGTTTTTATCGGTAAAGACGCATTCGTGCATGCAGAGCCGGTCATAGGGGAGATGCAGGGTTTTTTTCAGTCGTTCTTTAAGGTAGTTGGCATTCAATACGGCCAGTTGACTGACTCTTTTGATATCCTGTGGCCCCAGGCTGCGGATATAGCTGCAAGCCTTGAGCATAACCCCGAAATTACCGTAAAATCCGTGCAGCCGTCCGATGGTTTCCGGGGTTTCCCCGGCCCAGGACAAATGTCCGTCTTTTTCCACAATTCTTGGCAGCGGCAGATATTTTTCCAGATGCTGTTTGACGCAGACCGGTCCGGCGCCCGGCCCTCCGCCGCCATGGGGCGTGGAAAAAGTCTTGTGCAGGTTTAAATGCAAAACGTCTACGCCCAGTTTGCCCATATCCACCAGTCCCAACAGGGCGTTCATGTTGGCGCCGTCACAATAGACCTGGCCGCCTTTTTCGTGGACGATTTCGGCAATGGTCATGATGTTTTCTTCAAACAGCCCCAGGGTATTGGGGTTGGTCACCATAATGCCGGCGGTTTCTTCGTCCATGAGCTCGGCCACCGTTTCGGCGGCAAGAATACCCTGCTCGTTGGAGGTGACGGCGACCGGTTGATAACCGCACAGGACCGCGCTGGCCGGATTGGTGCCGTGGGCCGTATCCGGAACCAGCAGTTTGGAACGGGGGTTGCCCCGGCCCTGGTGATACGCATGGATCAGCAGCATGCCCGCCAGCTCTCCCTGAGCTCCGGCCGCCGGTTGCAGGGTGACGGCATCCAGCCCGGTAATTTCCGCCAGATAACGTTCCAGTTCCACCATGATCCGCAAAACCCCCTGCGAACAATCGGCGGGTAAGAGCGGGTGATGCCCGGCAAACCCCGGAAGCCCGGCGATGGTTTCGTTAATTTTGGGGTTGTATTTCATGGTGCAGGACCCCAGCGGATACAGGCCGTTGTCAATGCCGAAATTCCATTGGGAAAGGCGGGTATAATGGCGGACAACTTCGGGTTCACTCAGGTCCGGGAAATCCGGCCCTTCTCTTTCCAAGTCCGATTTTACGGGGAAGCTTTCCACATCCCGGGCGGGCAGGGAAAAGGCGCTGCGCCCGGCCTGACCCCGTTCCCATAATAACG
Source organism: uncultured Desulfobacterales bacterium (assembly GCA_964632805.1). GTDB lineage: Bacteria > Desulfobacterota > Desulfobacteria > Desulfobacterales > Desulfosudaceae > CAZWCS01. The sequence goes on along the minus strand of CAZWCS010000003.1, from coordinate 16,030 downwards.
GTTCCTCCCAGATCAGGCCGGTGGTTCCTCCTGACTGTTTCATGCGGACACCTCGCTAACCAGTAGATCCATGTCTTCGCGGGTTATTTTTTCGGTAACGCCAAACAGGTAATGATCGGCCAGTTCCGGATACCACGCCGCCAGGGGCAGTCCCGGAACGATTTTGTGCTCGGCCAGCAGCCTGGTATACGTCCGGTCAAAACCGGCCGGCAGTCTGGCCACAAATTCGTTGAAGGTGGGTGCGCTGAAAGGCAGTTCCCGCCCGGACCGGCGCAGTTGTTGCTTCAGGTATTCGGTTTTGTCATAGTTGAGCCGGGCCAGCGCCCGGAACCCGGTTTTTCCCAGACAGGCCAGGTAAACCGCGGTGGCCACCGCACAAAAATTGCTGTTGGTACAGATGTTGGAGGTGGCCTTGGCCCGGCGGATATGCTGTTCCCGGGTGGCCAGGGTCAGCACATACCCTTCCCGGCCTTCGGCATCCAGGGTTTTGCCCACCAGCCGGCCCGGCATGAGCCGGACATGATCCATTTTGGCGGCCAGCATGCCCACCCCCGGACCGCCGAAGGAGAGGGGCAGCCCCAGACTGGCTCCTTCGCCGCAGGCAATATCCGCCCCCTGACTGCCGGGGGAGTGATAAAGCCCATAGGCCAGCGGTTCGGTAAAGCAACTGACGAAAACCGCTTCAGACCGGCGAACAGCTGCGCTGATTGCGGTAAGATCCTCTACACAGCCGAAAAAATTGGGAGACTGCACCGCCACCGCCGCCACTTCCGGCATGTCCAACAGTTGCGAAATATCGGTGCGGCCGTTTTCTTCCGCGGGTAATAATCTGATTGTAAAAGGCGTGGGCCGGAAATAGGTTTCCACTACCTGCCGGTAGGCGGGATGAATCAGGGAGGACAGGACAATTGAACCGGTTTTGCTTTTCCGAATGCGGGTCGCCATCAGCAGTGCTTCCGCCAGGGCGGAGGCACCGTCATACATGGAGGCGTTGGCGATTTGCAGACCCAGCAGCCGGCTGGTTAAGGTCTGGTATTCATAAACCGCCTGGAGCGTTCCCTGACTGACCTCGGGCTGATAAGGGGTATAGGCGGTCAGCAGTTCGGATCGGGCCAGCAAAGATGCGGCGGCTGCCGGCAGGAAATGATCATAGCGGCCTGCCCCCAGAAAAAGTTTATAGCCGGGATCTTCCCCGCCCAGGCGTTTCATGTAATCCTGTAATTCCCATTCGGTCATGGCCGGCGGCAGATCCAGGGAAGCCGTACGTCGGGCGTTCTCCGGAATATTCCGGAAGAGGTCGTCCAGGCTGTCCACCCCGATGACCTGCAGCATGGCCGTGATATCTGCGTCGGTGTGGGGCAGGTAACGCATGCTTACAGTCCTTTCAGCAGATTGTAATAGGCGGTTTTATCCAGCAGGGCCTCCATTTCGTCGTTAGCCGAAGGGGTGATGGTAATCAGCCAGCCGTGGCCGTAAGGGTCTTCATTTACCAGGCCGGGCCGGTTTTCCAGCTCCGGGTTAATACCGCTGATTTCTCCGCCCACCGGCATATACAGTTCGGCCACGGCCTTGACGGATTCCACGGTGCCGAATTCCGCTCCTTTGGCAAATGTCTGCCCCACCTCGGGCAGTTCCACGAAAACAATGTCGCCCAGTTCATCCTGCGCATAGTCGGAAATTCCCGCCACCACCGATGAACCTTCTTTTCTGGCCCATTCATGGTTTTCGGTATAGCCCACCTCCTCCGGTAAAACGAGCTCTTCGACTGATTTCATGATTTCTCCTTGATGATTTTGTTTATGTTACGGCCGGCAGTGCGGTGCGGGCGGATATTTCGGCTCAGTTCCACCGGAAGATTGCGACGTTGGTCACACAGGGTAACCGTTTCACCGAACTGGGGCGGTCGTTCCAGTCTGACAAAACCGCAGCACAGCCCCCGCGGCTGGAAGCCCGCCGGTTTATCAGGGCTGTTTACGCTGTAAACGGTCTGGTTTTCGTGACGGCCGATGGCCATATCCGTTACACAGGTGAGGACGGTACCAATGGGTTGTCCCGCCGCATTTCGTACCTGAGCCGGCGAAGTTTCCGAAATATTGATTTTCCGCAGATCGTAGCCGACAAAAGGACAGGTATAATACGGATGTTCCACTGCGAGCAAGGCCTGGCCGCCGATAAAATTTTTGGTAAAACCGGTCCTGTCGACGGTGAAGGGCAGGGCGATGTGCCAGGGATGATGGATAAAGGGCCAGTCGCCGATATCCTGATGAGACAGGGGAAGCACGGCACCGGCCCGGAGGGAATCCCGGGCGGCCAGGCCGCAGGGCATAAGTCCTTCAGATTCACCGGCGGCAAGCAAAAGATTCCAGATCGCAACCAGGTCTCCCGGATGTGCAAACAGTTCAAAGCCCAGCTCGCCGGTATATCCGCTGCGCGAAAGCATCACCGGGATATCTCCTTTAAGACGCAGCGGAGAGGAGGAGCCGGAAAAAATTTTCGGATCGGTCTGGAAGGAAAAGTAGGGCAGACGGGGCAGAATTTCCCGGCTGTTTTCCAGGGTTTTCAAAAGAATGGCCACCGATTCCGGCCCCTGTAAATCCAGCTTGCCCAGCTGATCCGTCAGGTCGGTTACCGTCAGTTCCCGGCCCTTGGCGACAGTGTTCAGGTGTGCGGCGATGGTGGCCCCCTGTCCGGCGTTGACCACCGAGAGGTAATCCTCCGGCCCCAGTTGATAGATCAGGGTATCGTCAAGTACCCCGCCGGCCTGGTTGAGGTAGACGCCGTAGGCCGCCGTGCCCGGAGCCAGCGGGCGTCGTCCTTTCTGAAAACAATGGTCCAGATCCCGGCTGCAGCATTCCTGCAAGAGAGCCCGGGCCTGGGAACCGCTAATCCGGATAGCGGCCATATGACTGGTATCAAACAGGCCAGCGCGGGTAATGACCGCCAGATGTTCGGTTTTGGCACCGGCGGGATACCACAGGGGCATGGTATAGCCGCCGAATTCCGACAGATTGGCGCCAAGTTCCGTGTGTCGCTCCCCAAGCGGCGTCTGTTTGGGGTCTGGTGCCATTTTTATATACTCTCCTGATGATTATCCGTAAATCGGGCGGCCAATGGCCTTGGCGGCCAGTTCCTCCATGATTTCCGCATGGGTGGGGTGACCATGCATGGTCCGAGCAATATCTCTTACCGTCGACTGGCTGTTCACCGCCAGGGTGGCTTCCGGTATAATATCCGTGGCCTTTGGCCCCACAATATGGACGCCCAGAATTTTTTCGCTTTTGCTGTCAAAAACCACCTGGGCCTGGCCGACAATTTTGCCGGTTACCTGGGGTTTTCCCAGACTGCGAAAGAGAACCGTCTCCGATTTGGCCGCGTATCCTTTTGCGACGGCCTGGGATTCGGTCAAACCCACACTGGCCACCTCCGGGAAGGTGAAAACCACGTTGGGCACCGCATCATACCGTACCAGCCGGGTTTCGCCCACAGCATTTTCGGCTGCGACCTCGCCTTCTTTGGAAGCCACGTAGGCCAGCATGAATTTGGCGGGACCCAGGATGTCCCCCACTGCATACACATTGGCGGTGGAGGTTTCCAGGCGGGTGTTGGCCTGAATCCAGCCCTGCGGATCCGTTTCCAGGTTAAGCGATTCTACACCCATGCCGGACAGGGAAGGGCTGCGGCCGATACAAACCAGTAGTTTTTCCGCCGGTTCCGTTGCCGCTGGTTCACTACGGGGCGGAGGTTGCAGGGGGGAGTCGCCGATGGTGACCGTCAGACCCTGATCTGTTGACTGGATAGACTCCACTGCCCGATTCAGATAACATTTGATTTTCTGTTTTTTGAACTCCCGCAGCAGCGTTTTGGAGCAGCTCTCGTCTATAGAGGGTAACGGCAGGAGGCGCTCCATCGCTTCCACCAGGGTTACCCGGCTGCCCAGGGCCGAAAATATGGAGGCAAATTCACAGCCGATGACTCCCCCGCCGGCAATAACCAGCGACTCCGGCACGGTTTCCAGCGAAAGGGCTTCCGTGCTGGAAATGACCCGTTCTCCGTCAAAGGGAATTCCGGGCAGGGGGCGGGGCGCAGAGCCGGCGGCAATAATCAGGCGGTCCCAGTCAATGGTTCGAGAACCGCCATCCGCTCGTGTTACCGAGAGTTTCTGCGGCCCTTCGATAACGCCCCGACCGGTTATCAGCCGTACGCCGTTTTTTTCCAGTATGCGGCCGATACCTGTAGCCTG
>CAZWCS010000003.1:0-11780 GCA_964632805.1 uncultured Desulfobacterales bacterium | reverse complement strand
GCGGAAATCACCTCCTGTCGGCGGGCACTGAGCTGGCGCATGTTGATCCGGGGAGCGCCCGGCAGATTCACCCCGAATTGGGCAAAGCGCTGACAATCGGTTATCATCTGGCCGGCTTCCCGCATGACTTTGGAAGGAATACATCCCCGGTTCAAGCAGGTTCCGCCCAGCGCGTCCGCTTCCACCAGGGTTACTTCCGCTTTCAGTTGGGCCGCCCGCACGGCGGCGAAAAGACCGCCCGGACCGGCGCCGAGAACCGTAATTTTAACAGACATAGTACCTTTCCGTGTTGATTGCGATGGTCATAGATAAAGATGATGGTGATGAGGCCGGATACATATAATGGAAATTCGATTCTACCTGCTTATTGGCATTTATGGTTACCGGATTGGGCGGCGGTTATTTTTCGTTCATGCTAACAAGGATGACCGCTTATGTCAAACCTTCATCCGTATGTTGCATATACCACTTTGCGCTCTTTGCCATGGGGGCGCTGTTTGACCTGGGGTTGCTTTGTGACAGCGAACCGGCTACGATAAATTAGAGCCACGAAAGAGACGGCAAATTTTTGATTCAAAGTCGATTGGGTCTACAGGTGTCCCGCGCCGGATACTGTGATCTGCGAAGGGGCATTGGTGAGGGCCAGAACCGCGAAAAAAACATCATGAAGATCGTGATCGGATATCCGCCCACCGAATCGGCCAAAGGTATCCCCACATTGGGGCAGAACCGGCAATTTCAATGGTTTTCCCATCCCTGCCTGATTTATCCGCTGGTCCTGGCCAGCGCCGCTACTATGGTGAAACAGGCGGGGCATGTCGTTCGCTGGATCGATGCCGTAGCCGAGCGTCTTGACCGGCAACATTTTTTCCAGTTGATACAAAACGATCCGCCCGACATGATGGCGTTTGAGTCCAAAACCCCGGTAATCAGACAGCATTGGGCGTTTGTTACGGATATAAAAAAACATTTCCCTGCAATTACGGTGGTCATGATGGGGGATCATGTTACCGCCTTACCGCGGGAGACCATGGAAAAAGCGGATGTGGATTATATTCTGTGCGGAGGGGATTTTGATTTTTTGCTGAAGGACCTGGTTGACCATGTTGCGGGCAGCGCCAAGAGACTGCCGCCGGGGATATATTACCGGGACAATGGCGAAATTCTATCCAGCGGCGCCTTTGCTCTGCAAGATCGTCTGGATACGGCGCCGTTTATCGACAGGGAGTTGACGAAATGGCGGCTGTACCAGCAAGAGGCCAATATGCCGGGAAAGCCCTATTTTTATATTATGAGCGGCCGGGACTGCTGGTGGGGGAGATGCCGTTTCTGTTCCTGGCAGACGCTTTATCCCGGATTCAGAACCAGGAGCGTGGCCGGTGTGCTGGATGAAATCGGTTGGCTGATACAAGATTATGGTGCCAGGGAAATATTTGATGATTGTGGAACCCTTTCGACGGGTTCCTGGCTGAAAAATCTCTGCCGGGGTTTAAGAGAAAGCGGCTACAATCAAAAAGTCCGTTATTCCTGTAATATGCGCTTCGGCGTTCTACGGCAGCACGATTATGACCTCATGAAGAAAGCGGGTTTTCGTCTGCTGAAGTTCGGACTGGAGTCCGCCAACCAGGCGACGCTGGACAGGATCGGCAAGGGCATAACGGTGGAAGATATTGTGGATGGCTGCAGAATGGCCCATAATGCGGGGCTTACCGTACACATTACCATGATTGTCGGGTATCCCTGGGAGACCAAAGAGGATGCCAGGCGGACATTGGCCCTGGCGAAAAGTTTGATGCAGAAAGGATTTGCGGATATCTGCCAGGCGACTTTGCTGGTTCCATATCCGGGCACACCGCTTTGGCGGGAAGCCAGAGAAAAGCACTGGTTTCTGTTTGATCCTGCAGAATATGAACGGTATGATATGAGTGAACCGGTTTTGCAGACAGCCGCTCGCGATGCCGGGGAAGTGGCAAAAATCTGCGGTAAGATATACGGCATTTACTTAACCCCGACCTATCTGTTCAGAAGAATAAAGAAGATTTCTTCCTGGCAGGACCTGGCCTTTCACCTCAAGGGTGCCCGGGCCGTCCGGGGGCATCTGCATGATTTTCTGGGCAGGAAAAATTCGCATTGAAAGCGGCAGGTAAGCGTGTTTTCCAAGTTCAAATATGCGTTTTTCAAAAACCGGCTGACGACCCCGATTTATCTGATTTTTTTTGTTACCAGCCGCTGTAACGCAAAATGCCGGCATTGTTTTTTTCACAAAGCGTTGAACGATGTCGAAAGGGATCTTTCTCTGGCGGAGATTGAGAATTTTTCCACAAGTCTCGGGAAACTGCTCTGGTTGAATTATTCCGGCGGCGAACCGTTTATCAGGGAGGATTTGTATGAGACCTATGAAATTTTTGCGAAGAACAATGCGGTGGAAAATATTGCCATTCCCACCAACGGCATTTTGACGGAGAAAATATATGCCGATGTGGAAAAAATGCTTCGGGATGGCCGTTTTAAAACTTTGACCATAAATCTCTCCCTGGATGGGCCCCAGGATGTTCATGATGAAACCCGGGGGATTGCCTGCTATGAAAAGGTTTTCCAAACCTATGAGGCCCTGGCCTCCCTGAAGCGTTCTTACAAAAAGCTCAGTCTGATGATCGCCACGGTCATTACCCGCCGCAATTGCAGGGTATTAAATGCTTTTCACCGGGAAGTTATCCGGACCATGCCCGGAATCGATTACCACAACTTTGAAATTGCCAGAGGTACCCCCCCGGACAGGGCTTTTGGGGCGCCGTCGGCCGATCGGTTACGGGAAATCCGGGAAGTCCTTTTTGCCATCTGGGATCATTACGATTATTATGATTCGTTCTGGAAAGCAAGGATCGCCAACAGGGCGAAAAAGCTGCTGTATGATCAAGCGGTAAATATCCTGGAGACCGGGAAACAGCCCTGGCCCTGCCTGGCCGGCCGGGTGCATGCGGTGGTTGACTATAAAGGAAAAGTGTCCGTATGTGAATTGCTGCCCGGCCTCGGCAGTCTGCGGAAGCAGTCATTTGCGGACATCTGGCATTCCCGACAGGCTCAAATGACCAGAGCATCCATCGATCGGGGGGAGTGCGCCTGCCATCATGCCTGTTTTCAGACCACCAGCCTGCTTTTTAACCAGCGATACTGGCCCCGCCTGCTTTTATAGAAAGCAATAAAAAATGAAGATTATTTTATTATCCTCTCTGGCCCGGGACACCGGCTGTTTTCTGCGGGGAAAATACCTGGCCGCCTCCCTGCGGTCTATGGCGGACGTTCATTATATACCGCCTTTTCCTCGGAGCCTGCCGTATAAGGGGGATCTGGTTGTTTCCGTGTTGATCAATGTTCTCCGGGTTTTTTTCAGCCGGGCGGATATCTATATCGGCCTCAAGCCCTTTCCCAATGTGACCCTTCCGCTGCTGCTGATTAAGTGGATAAAAAAAAAGAAGATTGTGGTGGATATTGATGACCGGGATGCCGGCTACGGAGAAGGGCTTGTTCCCCGCCTCGGTCTGTTTTTTCAAAAACCGTTTCCCCAATATTTTGATCTGGTTACCTACCATAATGATTTGCTGGCGTCTTATATTACCACTACTTTCGGGGTAGATCCGGAGCGGCTTTATCAACTGGAACAGGGCGTGGACCTGCACGTGTTTTCTCCCGATTGCTATGACGGGGATTTGCGCAGAATGTTTCCAGCGGATACGAAAATTGTGCTGTACTGCGGGCATCTGAATATCGCCGCGGATCTGGAGCCGATTCTGGAGGCCATGAAAATTGTTCAGACAAAAGTCAACTGTACGTTTATCGCAGCCGGCGGCGGACCGGCGGAAAAATTTTTCCGGCAACAGGCACAAGCCTCCGGCGTGACAGCCTGTTTTACGGGCCGGCTGAGTAGTGAGCGGGTTGCTTCATTTATGGCCATGGCTGATGTATGCCTTGTTTATTACCGGGATGTGCCGGTGAATCACTATCGATGTTCCATGAAGGTAAGAGAATACCTGGCGATGGGGCGCAAAGTGGTCGCTGATGATGTGGGGGATTTGAGGAATTTTCGCGCCTGGACCTGGCAGACTTCCCCGGATACCAATGATTATGCGGAAAAGATACGGGAAGTACTGACCCGGCCCACGGATCGCCGGGAGATGGCAGGAGCCGAATATATTCGCGACCGGTTGAACTGGGAAGACATTGGCAAGAAGTTTTATAAGCGATTACAAGGTTTGTAAGGGTTGGATTTTATCTGGATCCGTCAGTATTCGGAAAATATCGGGGTACCTGCAGTGTTTTTCCGGCGGGCGGGAGTTGGGGCGCAAGATACCTTTTTTGGCGGTAAATTTTTCGCAGATTTTCCCGGGCTGTCTCATAGTCGGGATTTACGGCAAGCGCCTGTTGGAGATGAAAGACAGCGCGCACGGTTTCTCCTTTGGTAAGCAGGGCGGTTGCCAGATTGTTATGGGTCTGGAACAGCCGGGGGGAAATGGACAGCGCCAGGCGATAATGCCGGATCGCCTTTTCTGTTTCTTTTCGCTCAAAAAGAAAATCGGCGTAGTTATGATGGGCGAAGGCGTAGCCGGGCGACAGTGCCAGAGCCGTTTGGTAATGAAACGCCGCCTCTTCCGGCGCTCCTTGCAGCGATAACGCTTTGGCCAGCTTGGTGTGTGCCGGGGCGCTTTCGGGGATGAGACGGACCAATCGTCGGTAATAATGGATGGCGCTGTTGATTTCTTCTTTCTCCAGCAGGGCGTCCCCAAGATTGGCCAGCGCTTTTTGGTTGTCCGGATGGATGGACAGGGCATGGTGGAAAATGGTCAGGCTGTTTTTCCAATGGCGCGTCTGGGTATGGGAGACAAGCATAAGCGGCGCTAAGAAAAAAATGGGTAAAAAAAACCGGAGGGTTTTTTTAAAGGGAATGGATTTCATCACAGTCCCCAGGCCGAAGGAGAGGATAATCCAGATACCGATCAGCGGGATATACAGATGGCGATCCGCCACCGGCTTTCCGGATAGGGACACCATTAAAATTACCGGAAAAGAGGTGATCAGAAACCAGAGCCAGCCTGCGATAATATATTTATGGGAACGGCTTTTCCAGAAGATAAAACCGGTGATGAAGACAAAACCGCTCAGAACAGCAACGGCTGCTTCCATGGAGGCGGCGGGCGGAGGCGGATAGCATATGGTCAGGTCCGCCGGGTAAATAATGTTTTTCAGGAAAACGGCGAAATGGAGAAGGGCGCCGGGATGAAAATGAAAAGATACTGTCTTTAAAGCGGAAAAAGGATCACCGGAAAAGAGAGCTTGGCCGAAAATTTGAAGAACGACAACCAGGAAAAAAGGAATTTTTTCCAGAATAACTTTCCCCCAGTTGTTTCTGACGGTGGTGGCGAGGCTGGAGAGGGGGAGGGCGATGGGGGCCAACCGCTGAAAAGGCCAGTAATCCAGACAGAGCAGAAGCAGCGGCAGGACAGCAGTGGTGGGTTTGCAAAGCATCCCCAGGAAGAAAGGGGGAAAGACCAGCATATACCGGGGAAAAGATGGTTTTTGGGTATAGGTATAATAGAGCAGCAGGGTTGCTGTCAGAAAAAAAGCCTCCAGCAGTACGTTCATTCCCGCCAGCCATACCACCGGCTCCACGTTGAGGGGGTGGAGCGCAAATAAAGCCATACAGAAACCGCTTTCCCATACCTTTTTAGTGGTTGAGCGGAGCAGGATAAACAGCATGATAGCTGTGGCCGTGTGAAAAAGCAGAGAAAACAGATGTTGGGCGCCGAAATTATTTCCAACCAGTTCCCACTGAACCATGCGGATGATTACCGGAATCGGAGAGGTATAGGGAACGTTGGGCAACGGGTCATAAAATGCCCGGAAAACTTTTTTAAGCGTAAGGCCGCTGGTTACATAAGAATTACGAAGCGGGATTATGTCGTCATACAGGATATAACTGTAATTGTGAGTCTGATGAAAAACGAACAGGAGGGCGGTTATAATGAAAAGACAGATTGCTGTTTCCGAAAAATAACGTCGCATGATTGTTTCCGGCGGATGTCCATTTTGGGGTGGTATTTTTTCAGAGGCGGTTATTCATTTTTCGAAAAATGGATATCGAGTTGATGGCCTTCAACTGCTTCGTTTTTTATAAAAGAGACAATGGTCCTGGCATGGTACGGCGAGATAAATTGTAGGGGGTTTTCTATAAAGACATCACTGATGGGATGGGAGAACTTCAGTCCCCCTTTCTGGTTGTTGGCCACCGCAAAACATCCCTGCAAAGGTATTCTTGCCAGATAAATAAGGATATCGCTGTTCGGACTGAAACAGAAAGCGAAAATTTTTCGGTAAGGATCGCTCTCATATTGATCGGTGATGATATAATTCACATTGGTGGCCCCCTGTTCTCTGGCTGCGGCGTAAGCAATATGCCGGGAGTTTGGGCTGTAGACCGGTTTCAGCACAGCGTCGTAGGAAGGTTGCTCTTTGCCATCCCGAACAATAAACCATTTGCCGTTTTTCATGGCCCGATAGGCCAGGTGGCCGGAATCGGGGCTGAAGACCGGTTCCCCCACGAAATCATAGGAGGGACCGGGTTGACCGTCCACCATCATAACCTCTTTTTTGATATACTCGTTGGTAATTTTTCCGATATAGGCAAAACGCCGGGAATTCGGACTGAAGACCGGCTCGCTGATCTGGTCAAACAGGGGACCGGTTTCCCCGTCTACTGATATCCGGTATTTGTTCTGCGTGTTGATTGCCCAGGCCAGCCGGGAAGAATCCGGGCTGAATTTGGGCGGCATGGTTTGCGGAAGTTTGTGCTGCATACGGTGCCGGTCCGGAACTCCCTCAAAAAACCAGGGTGCTTTAACGGTGATGCGCTGGGTAATGATATCAAAGTTACCCGCGGGCAACTCCTGGTCATCTTTTACAACAATCCACTTGTCCGTTTTTATGGCCAGAAATGCCAAATGTTCAGAATCCGGACTCCAGACCGGGGAATCCACCATATCATAAGGGCCGATCTCCTCATTGTCCCGCAAGGTATAATATTTTTTCTGCCGGGTCACCAGGCAGGCCAGATGATTTCCATCCGGGCTGAAAACCGGCCTGCTGATGGCATCGTAAGCGCGGCTTTCTTTACCATCCAGTACCCGCACCACGCTGCCGTCTTCCTGGCGGGCCACATACGCCCAATGAGTGGAATTTGCACTGAATCGTACGCCGATTTTGCGATCGACGGCATCGTATGCCTGCTGCTTTTGCCCGTCTTTGACAACAAACTGTTTTCCGCCCTGGGCACTGATATAGGCCATGTGCCGCCCGTCCGGAGAAAATGTCAGGCCACAGGCACCTTCATAGCCGGGATACGCTTTTTCATTGACAACGACATAGTGCTTGCCGTTTTTATCAGCGATATACCCTACCTGATGATTTTGCCGGGAAATAATCGGGTAGCCTTTGGCAATGTGCGTATAGGGCTTACCGGGTTTGTTATTGACAACCACTTGCATCTGTTTTTTGTCTTCGTGGGCTGCAACAAAAGCAACCCGGGTCATATCCGGGCTGAAAACCGCTGATTCCGGATAAGCAAGGGTTCCTTCCGGAGGCCGGCTCAAAAAGGTGGTTTTTTCTTTGAAAGGAACCGCAGAAAGGGGATAACCCGGTGGCTCTGCAAAACTGATAGCCGGAAACGTCATGCCGATAACCAACATTGCAGTTATGAAAAATTTTACCGATATGTTCATATGAAACAGCTGCTCATTATTCAATTTTATAGACACTTTGCCAACATGGCAGTCGTACCGGATATGGAAAATGTGCATGTTGCGCGAATATTCAATCATACGACAGGAACTCCTGTCCCGTCAACTTTGTATTGGCGGCAATCCGGAAAACCCTTTAATTTCGGCAGATGCTGTTTCCCCGTATTTTATTTTTATTGTGGCCGGAAAGCCTTGAAAATGGTATCATTAAAGGATACTTTTGTTTGTTCCGGCACCTGCACCTTGCTGATGCCGGTCGGGCAAAGAAAGAATGGGGAAAAGGAAGAAAGAAATCTATGAAGGCCGGAGACGTTTGTCAAGAGCGAAAAACCTGCCGCATTTGCGGATCGGATCAGCTTGCGCCGGTTATTCGGCTGGGTGAGCAGTATATTGCTTCCTTTTTTGGCCAAAAGAAAACCGGTGGTTGGCTGGACCGTGCTTATCCGCTGGAGTTGGTGCGTTGCGCTGTTCCTGATGGATGCGGCCTGGTCCAGCTCAAGCACAGTATCTCGCCCAATCTGCTTTACAACCATTACGGCTATCGTTCCGGCATTAATGAGCGGATGCAGCAGAATCTGCGGGAAATTGCTCGAGAAACTGCAGAAATGGCGGGATTGCAGCCGGGGGATACGGTCTGTGACATCGGCTGCAATGACGGTACGCTTCTGGAGTCTTTCCCGGTGGCGGGAATTGACCGGCTGGGGATCGACCCCGCGGAAAACGTGATTGCTTTTGCCCGGCAAAAAGGGCTGGAAGTGGTGGGCGATTTTTTTTCCAGGCTCGTGTATGAAGCGGCCAGACCCGGCGTGAAAGCGAAGATTATTGCCACCATTGCCATGTTTTACGATCTGGAAGAGCCCGGCGGTTTTGTCCGGGATGTCTCTTCTGTGCTGGCAGACGACGGCGTGTGGGTGATGGAACTGGCATATTTGCCGTTTATGCTGCAAAATGTTTCCTTTGATTCGATTTGCCACGAACATCTGGCGTATTATTGTCTGCGTCAGTTGGAATGGCTGCTTGGCAAGTATGGGTTGCAGATCCATCGTCTTGCGTTTAATGATATTAACGGCGGCAGTATGCGCCTGTTTATCCGCCGGAAGGCGGCCGGGGATATTCCGGCAGATGCCCGAAAGACAATTGCCGCGGTCAGAGAAAGCGAGCGCGCCCTGGGTCTTGGTACGGATGAACCTTACCGGCGGTTTTATGAATCCGCCCTGGCTGTACGTCGCGATCTGGAAGCGTTGTTGAAAGCAATCCATGACCGGGGAGAGAAGGTTTATGTTTACGGCGCTTCCACCAAGGGCAATACCCTGCTGCAGTTTTGCGGCATTGATCACCGGTTGGTGCCCAGGGCGGCCGATCGCAATCCGGACAAATGGTCGGCGAGAACCCCCGCTACCAATATCGAGATTATTTCCGAAGAACAGGCCCGGCAGGAGGCGCCGGATTATTTTCTGGTTTTGCCCTGGCATTTTTGGCCGGTTTTCCGGCAGCGGGAAGCCGCGTTTCTCGAAATGGGGGGGAAATTCATCCTGCCGTTGCCGCAGGTGACAGTAGTGGGGAAAAACGGATATCATGGTCCAATATAGGCGTAATCAACTGCTGATTTTTTTGCCCACGTACAATGAACGGGATAACGTGCCGGAGATGGTTAACAGGATTCAGACGCAAACCATTCCGGCGGATATCCTGTTTATCGACGATAATTCTCCGGACGGGACGGGAGCGTTGCTGGAGGATCTGGCCCGGCACAAAAAGGGTATTTTCGTTGTTCACCGGCCGCGTAAGCAGGGGATCGGCAGTGCCCACCTGGATGCTTTGGGTTTTGCCTATCAAAAGGGGTACTCCCGGTTGATCACCATGGATGCGGACTTAACCCACGCCCCGGAGGATATCCCCCTGTTCCTGGCAGCGGCAACCGAAAATGACGTAGTTCTGGGATCGCGATTTCTGCCGAAAGCAACTGATGAAAGGAACGGCAGGGAGCGGTTGCTCAGCCGGTTGAGCCATTGGGCCACAAGCCGGTTCTTACGCTTGCCCTATGATGTGACCAATGCCTACCGGCTGTATTGTCTCGACAGAATTGATTCCAAGTTGTTTGCCGGGCTTCAGGCAAGCGGTTACGCCTTTTTTTTTGAGAGCATCTTCGTACTCCATAAAAACTCTCATCGTATAAAAGAAGTCGCTCTGCAACTCGCGGGTCGAGGGGCGGGGCAGTCGAAAAAAAAGTTGTCTGATATTTTCCGGGGGGGGAAACAACTGCTCTGTTTATGGAGAAAACACCTTTTTTACCGCAGTTACTAGAACATTCAATGTCTCAACGGCAAAGAAACATTCCCCTTTTTCATCGTTTTCCGCTCACCCGGGCAAAACTCTGGGGCGCCCGGATATTATACGGGCTGGTCAGGATGGTTGTGCGGGATAATCAGCGAATGATCCGGCGGGGTGGCCTGAATTTTCAGGTGGATTTATCCGAAGGGATTGATTTTTCTGTTTTTCTTTTTGGCGCTTTTCAGAAACATATTCGGAAGTGGGCTGCGAAATGTATCTCCCAAGATGCGGTTATTCTGGATATCGGGGCCAATATCGGGACCATGACCCTGCCGTTTGCCCAAATGGCTGTCACCGCCAATGTAAAGAATCCTGGCCCAGAGGGCCAGGCTTTGGATTAACCCCTGAAAGGGGATAAAATTGCTTTGCCTCCAAAGGAGGCAAAGGAGTTGTCCCCGATGTTTACTCTAATATTCCGACTTTTCTGCCTCCCGCTTTTTCTTCTCCTGATACTTCACATATTTTTTTATCATATCAGAATCCAAGCCCACTGTATCAACACAGTATCCCCTCGCCCAAAAGTGATTCCCCCAATACGGTCTTTCTTTTAGCTTCCGGAATCGGTTTAATACCCTGATTGCCGTCCTTCCCTTTACCTTCCCTACAAATCCTGATACGGAAACCTTCGGCGGTATCATCACAAGCAAATGCACATGGTCTACCTGGATATTCAATTCTACAATCTCTCCGCCTTGTTGTTCCGAAAAAGCCCGGGTACACCGTTCTACCTCTTCTTTAACTTCCCCCGAGAGTACTTTAAACCGATACTTCGGTACCCACACAATATGGTATTGGCAATGCCATATCGTTTGTGATAATTTTCTGAAACGACTCATTTGTTACTCCTTTCCTGATATTGTGGGGACAACTCAGGTTTGGTTGTAACAATGAGTCGTTCAGATGGCAAAGCCACTGAACTCTGACCTTGCCCAAAGGGCAAGGGTTTCTATATTGGACTAAAAATGTCCTAAACTTGGCGGTATAAAAATGTAATTTTCTTTGCTTTCTTTTTCTTCAGCTTATATTCCATTTTTAAATATTTTCTTTCTTCTTCTTCTTCTTTTATTTTTCTTCACTTGTCAGGCGTTTGCGGCGTACAAAGCATTCACATGGTAACTTAACGGAGGTTCTTTGTGGATGACGCCTATAAAACGCAAGAAATGCAGACATTGTCGAAAGCTGTTTCTTCCCGATCCACGGAATAAAGACCGGCAGAAATTCTGTAGTCAACCTGCCTGCCAAAAAGCCAGTAAAGCCGCCAGCCAGAAAAGATGGCTGGCCAAGCCCGAGAACAAAAACTACTTTCACGGGCCGGAAAATGTACAGCGGGTTCAGCAGTGGAGAGAGCAAAATCCCGGTTACTGGCGAAAAAATATGTCCAAACAGCAAAGTGCGTTACAAGATTCCTTAAGCGCTCAAGTACTTGAAAAAAAAGGGGATAAAGATAAAAATGCTGCTTTTGCGTTACAAGAGGCCTTAATCATGCAACCCGCTGTTTTGATTGGCTTAATAGCCAATATTACCGGGCATGCGTTACAAGATGACATGGTCAGGACCGTTCGTGGTCTGCAACAATTGGGGCAAGATATTCTGCACGATTCACCTCAAACTTTTTTTTAACAGTTGGGCCTCGATTTTAGCCGATTTTTTCCTCTAAGTCCC
>CAZWCS010000002.1:0-100608 GCA_964632805.1 uncultured Desulfobacterales bacterium | reverse complement strand
AGACGAGACCATTATCGGTATGGACGGCCGGTTCATGGGCGGCAATATCACCCAGCCGATTGCCATGATTGTTTTTGTCGATTCCGAGCCGTACACCCGGCTGTCCCTGTCTGAAAAATACAGCGTGGCCCGGCTGATCGGCAAGCTGAACCGGATCATCGCCGACCGGGAAAAGAACCCGACCCTGCTTTTGGGGCCGGGCCGCTGGGGGACCCATACCCCGGCCATGGGTGTGCCGGTTCATTTTTCGGAAATCAACCATATCGCGGCCATAGCGGAAATCAGCTACCAGGACGGCAGCCTGATCCCGGATCTTTCCTTTGGTACTCATTTTTTTCATGATTTGATTGAAACGCAGATTTTTTACATGGCCATTTATCCGGAACAGACAGATGTTCGTTTCAACCGGCAATGGTTCCTGGCGCAGCCCAACCTGCTG
This sequence comes from uncultured Desulfobacterales bacterium, assembly GCA_964632805.1. Lineage (GTDB taxonomy): Bacteria > Desulfobacterota > Desulfobacteria > Desulfobacterales > Desulfosudaceae > CAZWCS01. The sequence goes on along the minus strand of CAZWCS010000002.1, from coordinate 100,169 downwards.
GAAACGTTCAGCCCGGTGGACGGGCATCTGGCTGATGTGGTCAAAGTGGCGGATGTTCGCGGGGCCGGACTGGTTATTCAGTCGGATGTGGCCTCACAAAAAGTAATCTGTTACCTGGCGAAAAACAACGCATAAAAAAAGCCCGGGGGAAATCCCCCGGGCCTGGGTCCCGGCCACTATCGATCAGACCTGCAACCTGCCGCGGTCTATACCACGCCGTAGGCCAGCATGGCCTTGGCCACCTTGGTGAAACCGGCAATATTGGCGCCCATGACGTAATCTTCGGGCTTGCCGTAGGCTTCGGCTGCGTCCAGGCAGGCTTTGTGAATGCTTTTCATGATCACCTGGAGCCGATTGTCGACTTCTTCCCGGGTCCAGGAGAGTTTCAGGCTGTTCTGGCTCATTTCCAGGCCGGACGTGGCCACACCGCCGGCATTGGCCGCTTTGCCCGGCCCATAAAGCAGGTTGTTGTCCTGGAAAATGTGCACCGCTTCCGGGGTCGAGGGCATATTGGCGCCTTCGGCCACGCAGGTACAGCCGTTTTTCACCAGAGACTCGGCGCTTTCCCCGTTCAGTTCGTTCTGGGTGGCGCAGGGGAGGGCGATATCGACCTTGATCCCCTGTTCCCGGATCACGTCCCAGACGTTTTTCCCTTCCACGCACACGGATTTATATTTATCGGCATATTCCTTGACGCGGCCCCGCTGCACATTTTTCAACTCCATGAGATAGCAGCATTTGTCATGATCAATGCCTTCTTCATCAATAATGGTGGAGCTGGAATCGCATACGGAAATGACCCGGCCGCCCAGTTCATTTACTTTTTCAATGGCGTACTGGGCCACGTTGCCGGAACCGCTCACCGCCACCAGCTGATTTTTGAAATCAAGTCCCCGGGTGGCCAGCATTTCCGCGGCAAAATAAACCGTGCCGTAGCCGGTGGCTTCGGGCCGGATGAGACTGCCGCCGTACTCCAGGCTCTTGCCGGTCAGCACGCCGGTATGCTCATTTCTGATTTTTTTGTAATATCCGAACAGATAGCCGATTTCCCGGCCGCCGACACCGATATCCCCGGCCGGAACATCGGTTTCCGGCCCGATATGGCGGTACAGTTCACGCATGAACGCCTGGCAGAACCGCATGATTTCATTGTCGGACTTGCCCTTGGGATCAAAATCCGAGCCGCCTTTGCCGCCGCCCATGGGCAGGGTGGTCAGGGAATTTTTAAAAATCTGTTCAAACCCCAGGAATTTGATGATGGAAAGATTCACCGAGGGATGAAAGCGGATGCCGCCTTTGAACGGCCCGATGGCATTGTTGAACTGTACCCGGAACCCCCGGTTGACTTTGACCTCACCCCTGTCGTCTACCCACGGCACCCGGAACAGGACGGCGCGTTCCGGCTCCACGATTCTTTCGTAAATACCGGCTTTTACAAATTCCGGATGCCGTTCAACAGTCGGTTCCAGGGTCTCCAGGACCTCGGTCACCGCCTGATGAAATTCGTTCTGACCAGGGTCTACCTGTTTGACTTTGTCAATAACGTTCTGAATGACTGACATGCATTGGTCTCCTTTCAATTTATTGTTAATCCCGGACAATATAAATTTTACCGAGAGATGACGATGGAATCCGGCCAGGCCGGTTTTTCCGGAAAAAATGAAAATCTTCCGTTGTTACGCCGTCTATCCCGACAAATTCGGTGACAAGCTCGTCCATACTGTCGTATCCGGCGCCGAAAAACGGCAGTTTTGAAAAATAGGGCCGTTCCGTGTTTTTTTCTGCAACCACGGCAAAATGAATCGGGAAAGAAGGATCACCAATGACCAGAAGATATCGTTCCTTGGATTGGGTAAGCTGGTAGTCCTCCGGGATGTCATCGAAGTGGATTTCAGAAAAATCCGTGCTCAATATTTCGGCAGCTTCATCAGCGGGGACATCCTGAAAGGACATGAAGTCCGGGCAGTCAAAAAATCCCAGCGCATACAGGGCCACGCTGAAACTGGTTACCTGTTCGTAAATAGGATTGTTGCGATCGCACATGGACATGATTTCGGCCATTCTTTCGGATACCAGAACGCCGTCATAATCGGTGGTCGTTGTTTCCCGATGAAACGGAGCAACAGCCATATAATCCGTTGATTCATACCCCTGATCCTTTTTCATGGGCGGGCCTCTCTTTTTTAATACATTGATTATACAGAAAAATTTTTTCCACAACGCACCAACGGGAAAAGCAACGGACATGCCAAAAAAGAAGCCGGGCCGGTTTTTTATGTAACTATATGATAATTAAATTGATATTTATTTTGGCGCGGGTGGCTGAACGACGTGGTGAACAGGGTTGCGTCCCGAAAGAATACATCCGGCAGGATGGAGCGGCTCCCAGCGGGGCCAAAGAATTACTTAAGTGGCTTATTTCAATAGTGAATTGATATCTGTATAAAAGTTGAGCAGTTTTGCAAGGTTTGCACAGAAAGGTGCCTGAAAGGGGAAAAGGGCCGGAGTGGTGTCTCTGCCATGATATCAGTCCGGATCGTCATCATCGTTCATCCGGTCTGTCTGTTTCTTCAGGCGATGACGCAGGGTGTTTCTGCTGATGCCGAGCATTTTCGCGGCCTGCACCTGATTGTCGCCGCATTGACGGAGGGCCTCAGCGATAAGAGATTCCTCCACCAGCCCGATGATATCGCCATGAACATTCCGGCCGGACAGACGCAGGATGTCCGGGATGATTTCTGCCAGGTTTTCGCGCAGCCGCTCCCACAGTTCAGCCCCTCCGCGTTCCATCAGCCGCTTTTCCGCGTCCGTCTCCGGAATCATCAGGTCTTTTTCGGCAATAACATTTCCCGCAGATAGCAGCACCGCCCGTCGTACACAGTTTTCCAGTTCGCGCACATTGCCCGGCCAGGAATAATCGGAAAGTTTCTGGAGGGCGCTGTCTTTGATGTAACAACGGGCCATATTGTATTCAGCGCAAAAACGTTCCAGAAAATATTGCACCAGCAGAGGGATATCCGTGACCCGTTCCCGCAGGGGCGGGATGTGGATGGAAATGACCTTCAGCCGCCAATAAAGGTCCTGACGGAAACGGCCGGATTCCACTTCGTTTTCGATATCTTTGTTGGTGGCGGCCAGAATCCGAACATCCACGGGAATTACCCGGTTGCCGCCGACACGCTCGATTTCCTTTTCCTGAATGGCCCTTAGCATCTTGGCTTGCAGCGGCAGCGACATCTCAGTGATTTCATCCAGAAACAGGGTTCCTTGATGACATCTTTCCATTTTGCCCATGATGGTCCGCTCGGCGCCGGTAAAGGCGCCGCGCTCGTGGCCGAAAAGCTCGCTTTCAAAGAGGGATTCCGGGATCGCTCCGCAGTTGACGGCGATAAACGGTTTATCCTTGCGGCGGCTGTGATGATAAATGGCCCGGGCCACGAGTTCCTTGCCCGTGCCGCTTTCACCGGTTATGAAAATGGAAACATCCTTTTCCGCGATCTGACCGATCAGTTTATAAATTTCCTGCATTTTACGACTGTTGCCGATGATCTGGAGGGCACTTTTGGCCCTGGGGGCGGATATTGGCACCGGTTCGGCCACGGGGAAACCCACCACATCCTTTACCTGGCGGTTAACCTTCAGCGCTTCACCCACGATACGCGTCAGATCCATCTGATCAAACGGTTTGACCAGATAATCATAGGCCCCGCGCTTCATGGCTTCGATGGTCAAATCGGTGGTGCCGTAAGCGGTCATCAGAATCACCGGCGTTTTGGCGTCGATTTTTTTGATTTCGTCCAGGGCGTCCAGCCCGTTCAGCCCGGGCATCTTGTAATCCAGCATGACCAGATCGAAATTTTCCCGGGACAGCGCCTCCAGGGCCTGGCGGGCATCAGCCAGAGTGGTGACTTCAAAGCCTTTGCGCAGGAAAAACCGGCTCAAAAAATGGAGCAGGCCTTTGTCATCATCAATCAGTAATATTTTTTCCATTGACATCATCCAGCGGCGCATCCGCGGAAAGCGGCAGAAAAATAGAAAACACCGTACCTTGGTCGATAACACTTTTCACCTGGAGTACGCCCCCGTGATTGCGAATGGTATTCAGCACCAGGGGCAGCCCCAGACCGGTGCCGGTGGCTTTAGTGGTGAAAAACGGTTTAAAAATATTATCCATCTGGTCGTCGGCGATACCGTGACCGGTATCGCCGATATCAATCCGCACACAGGGTATGTCCCGGCCGGTCACCGCAAAAATGTCTTGCATCGCGGTAACGGTCAGGGCGCCGCATTCCGGCATGGCATCCAGAGCGTTGACCAGCAGGTTTATCATGGCCTCTGCCAGCAGCCGCCGATCGCCACTAATCACCGGCAGATACTCGGCCATATCAACCGTCAGCACACATTCCTGGCGGTTGACCTGGGGCCGCACCATGACCAGCAGCTCATTAAGGAAAGGCTTGAGTTCAATCTCCGAAAATTGTAGTTCCTGGGGTTTGGCAAAGTCCAAAAACCGGTTGATGGTGGATTCGATACGGCCGATCTGGTTCATGGCGATATTAAAATCTTCTTCATATTCGGGGGAAATATCGATTTCCGACTGAACCGATTCCAGAAACAGTTTGATAGAGGTGAGCGGCGTGCGGATTTCGTGGGCCACGGCGGCGCCCATCTGCCCCATGGCGGCGAATTTTTCCGCCCGTTCGGCGATCAACCGGGTTTTCTGCAGGATCAGGTCGGCTTCCTTCAACTCCGCCTCCCGCTGTCCGACTTGTTCTTTCAGACGAGTATGCCTTTCTTGGAGTCTTGCGGCCATATCCGCCAACGCCGCAAACAGCATGCCGATTTCATCGTTGCGGTTGATCTGTATTTCAGCCGCGTCATCAAACCGGGATTCCGCGATCCGGCCGGCGTATCGGCTGAGCTTGCGGATAGGCGCCACAATATGATAGGCGATCATTGCGGTCAGCATCAGGGCGCTGATGATGAATAACAGCAGGGTCAGATAAATCACTTTTTTGAGTGTGTCGGCAGCGGCCATGGCCTCGGCCCGGTCCTGCTCCACGACAATATACCAACCCATGTTGTCGACCTGACAGGAGGCTCCCAGCACCACGATGCCCCGGTAATCCCGATAGGTGCTTTTGCGGTCGGTTTTTTCAAAAATATTGCGAAAGCTGTCGGACCGGGAGATGTTTTCCGTCAGGATGCGGTGTGGGTCCTGGTGGGCCAGAAAGCGTCCGTCCCGGTCGACCAGATAACATTCTCCGGTAGCCCCCAGAGACACATTGAGAATGTAAGAAATGATTTTTCCCGTGCCGATATTTCCGTACACCGTGCCCGCCAGGCCGCCGCCGGGGCCGGTGACGGGGACGGCAATCCGAAAGGAGGATTCCTTGTCTTCCAGCGCATAAGTAATGTCGGAAATAAACAGCTCCCGGCGCACCGGATAAACCCGATAGGAGCTATCCGGTTTGTTCGGAAAATCCGCCGGCTGTCGCGGATTTGCAGCCACCACTTGGCCGGAGGCGGAAATGACCGTCAGGTTTTTGTATACCCCGTATTTTCTACGAACCAGATCAAGGTAGGGTTCAATGCGGTCTGCGTCCATGGAACGCACCAGAGCGGTTTCCGCCACCATGGAAACATCTGCCACACGCTCTTTTAACCAGCCTTCCAGAAGTATCGCCTTATCCTTGGCCACGTTTTCCAGCTGACGCACCACCATGCTGACAATGAGTTTTTCGGAAAAATGAAGGGAAAAATAGCCGATTATCAGAACCGGCGCCAGGGTCAGCAGCAGAAAGATCACCATCACCTTGAAGCGGAGGGTGAACACTCCTTTTTTTTCGGCTGGCTGATTCCGGATTGGATTGTCCATTAACCGCGGTTTCTCTGTTTTTTTATTGCGTGCAGACTGATGACACATGCACCAGCGCGCCAGTGACAGCAAATCGTTTTAAAACATATCGTTGACTGAATCGGGAAAAAATTCAACCCCAAAAGAAACTTTCGTCAATGCCGCTAGGCAGGGTATTTGTTGATCTGAAAATACAGGTCACCAGTACGATTGCCCGGAGCTGGTCGAATCCGGGGGAAATTTTTGTTTTCCGGTTGGCAATGATGTTTACAAGTTGTTCAAAAGCATACACAAGTTGTTCAAAATTATTGCGATGTTTCGGTTATAAGAATAAAAAAATATTGAAAACAGGTAGTTATCGTTTTATCGGGATGTTCATAACCCGGACGGAAGGCGATACAAAGGTGTTGATAACTTCAGGGCAGGGGCCGTTGCGCGGGGCCGGTTTGCCCCGGGGGATTCTATTGCCGCCAACCCGGTGGTATCCTTTCCCCGGTATCGGGGGCAAAAGGGAGAATCCTTTTCATTGAATCCGGTTAGTCTGTGATTGTCGCCGTAAATGTCCCGGATACCCGGGCCGGCGTATCCCCCGGTATTTCCAGGTCAATCGTGCCGCCAATTGTCTGACCGGTGATTTTGCCGAAGGCCAGATGCATACGGTAGTCCTGGGTTACGATATCGGACCGGGGTTCGTCGGTGATCGGATTCCGCCAGCGGAGATGAATGTGGGGGAGGCCGAACTGCGGACTGCCGTCCGGGGAAACATCAATAATCCGGTTTTCCGGGCTTTCGCCGTTTAAGAAGGGAAAGATAATAATTTCCCGGTTGGCGAAAAAGGATTGGCCCTGTTTGAGGTGCAGGATGCCGCTCCTTACTTCCGCTCTGTCGACCACAAATTTTTCCCCGTTGATTTGACCGGCGGCCTGGTTGGTATTCGGAGCGGCGGGGGAAGGACGGGTGGGGGAGGGTGAAGAAACTTCGGAGAGCGACGGCATTATTTTTGGAAACAGATAATCGCTTATTATGGTTTCCAGATTTTGCGGGTTCTGGAGGACGAAGAAGTAGAAAGCGGCCGCGACGAGTGCGCCGGTAGCGGCCAGGAAAAGAAAGGGGCCGCATACCCCGACAATAATCAGCAGCGGCATAGAAGCGGTTCGGGGATATTTGGTTTGAAGTTTTTGGCTGTCGGAGGCGGCGTAGATGATAAACTCCACCACCGAGATCAGACCGGGCAGGAGGGTCCAGCAGAACAGGAGAAAAAGAACTCCCTGGACATATTGGCGCAGGTAAAACTTATGAATGCCGACAAACCCGAGAAAGGCCGTGAGAAGCAACAGGGCGGTCTTATTGGCGGCTTGTGTTCCTTCTGCGGGCGCAGTGGTAGAAGCAGCTTTGGCCGGACCGGATATTGCCGGCAACGTATCCGGGGCCTCGGCGGTTACCGGCGCGGTTGTTTCCGGTGACGCCGGCGAAGCGTCTGCGGGCGTGCTTGGTCTTTCAGCTTCCGCCGCCGGAGCGGTTGCCGGTGGTGGCAGGGGAACGATTTCACACACGGCGCCAGCGTAATTAAAAATTCTTTTTGTTCTTTCGCATATATCCCGGGTAGCATTTTTTTTGACGATTTTGGTTTCCCCGGTAAAGAGCGCTTCGATTTTTTTGGTGTCCGCCCGGAAAGCCCGGGTCAATTTCTGTTTCACCGTTGCAATATCGGCTTCGGGAAGGAGTTCTCCTTTAAAGAGAACCTGATATCGGTTTCCCTCCATAGTGGTTTTCCTTTTCCGCAGTTGCTGTTTTTACCGGCGGCACCGGTGAAGGGTGGTGCGGTAAACTTGCGCCCCTGTTTTTATCCGTTTTTATTTTATCCCATGGAGCCGGTAGTACAAGGAATTTTTCGGTATCTGGGGTGCTCCTGCCGGGTTTTGTTTTTCCGGAGCCGGCCGCCATCATATGTGCCGGCAAAAGGGGAAATCCTTTACAATATTTCTGGCATTTCATATAATCAGAAATTATTTCTTGTTCGCTGTTGCAAGTTTTCCCGAACGCGGTAGAGACTGCTGCGGGAAGTGAATTTTGGCTATGTCTTTTGCAGGCGCAAGCCACGGCTGACAATGTTTTGTCAGGGATAAGGAGCGTATTGATGCAACCGGAGAAGGTTCTTGTTATGGCCACCCGCAATAAAGGGAAAACCAAAGAAATACAGACGCTTCTGGAGGGCAGAGCGGTTTTGATTAAAAATCTTGATGATTTCGGCCCCATACCCGAGGTGGAAGAAGACGGCGTCACGTTTGAAGAAAATGCTTACAAAAAAGCGAGTTTTACCGCCCGGGTGCTGGGTTTTCCGGCCATGGCCGATGATTCCGGTCTGGTGGTGGATGCTCTGGATGGCGCGCCGGGGGTTCATTCGGCCCGCTATGCCGGCGAGGAGGCTACCGACAGTGACCGGTGCCGGGCGCTGCTGGCGGCCATGGAGGGCCGGACGGATCGCCGGGCGGCTTTTGAATGCGTGATTTCCATCGCCGTTCCGACCGGGGCCGCCTTGACGTATGAAGGCCGCTGCGAAGGGGAAATCACGGAAATACCGGCCGGAGCCAACGGGTTCGGCTATGATCCCGTTTTTTATTATCCGCCCCTGCAAAAAACTTTTGCGGAACTTTCTCCGGAGGAAAAAAACCGTGTCAGTCACCGGGGGCAGGCGTTGCATGAAGTGGTGGACGAGTTTGATAAAGTGATGCTCTGGATTCGCCAGAACATGCCGATTTTTGAAAAAATTCCGGGTTCTTCGAGGAAAAATGAGCCATGATGATTGAAGATTTGATTCGAAAAAACCGTTCCTGCCGGCGGTACTATGAGGAAGAACGGGTGAAACGGGAAACGCTGGTGGACCTGGTGAATCTGGCCCGCCTGTCGGCCTCTGCGGCCAACCGGCAGCCTTTGCGATTCATACTCTCCTGGGAACCGGGGCGGAACAAGCGCATTTTTCCCTGTCTGACCTGGGCGGCCTATCTGAAAGACTGGTCCGGTCCCGCTCCGGGAGAACGACCGTCCGCCTATATTATTATCGCCGGGGATACGACCCTGACGGACAACTTCTGGTGTGATCACGGGATTGTCAGCCAGAGCATGCTGCTGGGGGCCAGAGAAAAGGGGCTGGCCGGATGCATGATCGGGGCTTTTCATGAGAAAAATCTTCGAAAAACTTTGTCTATACCGGAGCATTTAAAGATTCTGCTGGTGCTGGCGCTGGGAAAACCCAAAGAAACGATTGTTATAGAGGACATGGGACCGGAAGACAGTATTCAATACTGGCGGGACAAGAACGGTGTCCATCATGTTCCCAAACGCCGTTTGGAAGACATTATCGTCGGGGATACCGACTGATTCATACTATTATTTTAAGGTACGGAGGTTTGAAATGGCTGTTATTGATATTGCGCAGAATATAGGCGGGGTTGATTCCATTGAAAAGGCGCGGGAAATATTTGCGGAAAAAATTGATGCCGATAACCGGGCCAAACTGGAGCGGATTAAAACCGAACCGGTGTTGCTGAAAATCGCCAACGCCATTGTCATGGGCGAACCCGCCGCGGTTTTTGTGAATACCGGTTCCCCCGAAGACAAGCAATGGGTGCGGGATCATGCCATTGAAAAGGGCGAAGAGGCCCCCCTGCCCATGCCGAATCATACCATTCATTATGATCTGAAAGATGAGCAGGGCCGGATTATTGACCGGACCTATTATATTATTAACGAGGGCGAAGACATCAGTTCTCTGGCCCAGAAGCTGGTTCGGGAGGAAGCCACGGAGGTTGTCAAAAAGCACATGTCCGGTCTGATGCGGGGGCTGACACTGATTGTAGGCTTTTATTCCCGGGGCCCGGCCGGCGCGCCGGTGTCCAACCCGGCCGTGGAGATCACCACTTCCGCCTACGTTTCCCACAGTGCGGAGATTCTGTATCGTAATATTTTTGATCAGTTTGATCAGGAGGTCGTTGCGCGCGGCCATTTTTTTGCCAATATTCACAGCGAGGGGCAGAACCGGCTGGAGGATCTGCCCAACGCCCGGGTTTTCATGGACCGGCAGGATCGCACCACCTACAGTTTTAATTGCACTTACGCCGGCAATACCCTGCTGCTGAAAAAAGGCAACCATCGTTTTGCCGTAGATAAAGCGGTTTATGAAAACCGGGGCAAAGAGCTTTCCGAGCATATGTTTATTACCGGTATTGCCGGACCCGGGGGGCGGACCACCTGGTGCACCGGGGCGGCGCCGAGTGGTTGCGGTAAGACCACCACGGCTATGGCGGGAAATTATTTTGTGGGCGATGATCTGGCCCAGATGTGGATTGCCGGAGATGGTACGGTGCGCTCCGTAAATCCCGAATGTGGAATTTTCGGGATCGTAGAAGACGTGAATATGGAAGGCGATCCGCTTTTGATGGAAAAATTGCGTAATGTGGGCGCGGAAGTAATCTGGACCAACGTGCTGATCGATGACAACGGCGTCCCGCACTGGGTGGGGCACGGGGAAGAGATGCCGGATCACGGCAAAAATTTTCAGGGCCAATGGGAAAAGGGCATGACCGATGCCGAGGGCAAACCGATTCCGCCCTCGCACCCCAACGCGCGCTGTACCATATCCTCCACGGCCCTGGCCAACTATTCCGACAGGGCCGAAGATCCGGAGGGCGTGGAAACCCGGGTGGTGACCTACAGCGGACGAGATGCGGACACCATGCCGCCGGTCTGGGCGGCGGAGAATTCCGACCACGGGGTGGTCATCGGCGCCTGTATCGTTTCCGCAGCCACCGCCACCGAAGTCGGTGCCACCGGTGTGAAGCGGGCACCCTGGGCCAATGCTCCGTTTATTCCGGGCGCATTGGGAGACTACATGGCAGCGCAGTTTGATTTTTTCGGCAGTTCCGCCATCGCCGATGAAAAACGGCCGATTATGGCGGGGTTGAACTATTTTCTTACCGAGGAGGCCCGGGGCGGCACCTCCAAAAAACTGCTGGGTGAAAAAAAGGATGTCAAGGTCTGGCTGTCCTGGCTGGAACGCCTGGCCCATGAAGATGTTGCCGCTATCCAGACACCCATCGGGCGTCTGCCGAAGTACGCGGATTTGAAAGCGCTGTTTTCGACCCTGATCAGCAAAGATTATTCTTACGAATTGTACGAAAAGCAGTTTTCACTTTATGTTGATAACATCATTGCCCGGCTGGATTTGCAGACCGAGGCCTATAAAAAAGAAGAGCGTATCCCGGAGAAATTTTTCGATCTTCTGACCGAACAGAAAAAGGGCCTGGTGGCGCTGAAAGAAAAATACGGCTCCGTGGTTAAGCCGAAGCAGCTGGAAGAATAGATTTTTTAAGAAACAGAGATATTGTTGTCTATCAAAAGGCCGTTCGGTTTGCCGGTGGCCTTTTGATTGTTTTATACGATACGATTAGACACTTTCTTTTAATCGCAGGTGTTTGTCCGCCAGCCATACCAGCAGCAGAACCGGTATCCCGATCAGGGTGGTAATAAAGAAAAATGCGGGATATCCGAGACCGTCTACAATGGTTCCGGAATATCCGCCGATGATTTTGGGCAGCAGGGTCATCAGCGAACTGAAGATGGCATATTGAACCGCCGTAAAGCGGATGCTGGTCAGGCTTGAAAGAAAAGCGACAAAAGCGGCTGAAGCGAGGCCGGCCGAGAGGTTGTCCGCCGAAATAATCAGGTAAAGCATGGGAACATTATGTCCCATCCACGCCAGCAACATAAACAGCAGGTTGGTAACAGCGGACAGTAAGGCGCCCAGAAAAAGGATGCGGATAACGCCATAACGGGATGAAAAGATACCGCCGATGAAGCCCCCGGCAATTGTCATAAATAAACCAAATGTTTTGACTATGCCGGCGATTTCCGGTTTTGAAAAGCCCAGGTCCTGATAAAAAACGTTGGAAATGACGCCCAGCACAATATCCGAGATGCGATACAGGCCTACCAAAGACAGGAGCAGGAAGGCCAGAAAAACACCATAGCGCTGGAAAAAATCGCGGACCGGTTCAATATATGTTTCTTGAACCATTTTTTTGTTGACCAGCCCTGAGCGGATAGTCAAGTTCGCAATAACCAGCGCGATCAATAGCGCCGCGCTCAGCCTGACGGTTTCAATACAAAAGCCGGCTAAATGCGTATTCCCCGAAATTTTCGTCAAGATAATTTTTATATCCTGCGTGATGTCGCCGCTGTAGTAGAAGGTCAAAACGAATCCGGCAGCGCCCAGAACAAATAGAAGCAGGAAGCCCGAATAGGTTTTGGCGGTATATGCCGGCGTCGTTTTTTTGTTTGCTTCCGGCTCCGGAACAACGAGGGTGGTGATAACGCCGATTAACATTGTTGCCGCCATGATGACGTACGTCCAATGCCAGGCCCGATAACTGTATGTGCCTTTGGAAGAACCGAAGTAGGCGGCCAGAAACAGGGCGCCTGCCCCGGCTACCAGCATGCCGATGCGATAGCCGGCAATATAGGCTGAGGCCAGCATGGCCTGCAGTTCTTTCGCTGCCGATTCAATACGATAGGCGTCAATAACGATGTCCTGCGTCGCCGAAGAAAAACCCAGCATTACAGCGGCCATTGCCATCAGCCACAGTCGGTTCTGCCCTCCGGCCGGATCTGTAAGAGACATCCATAAGATAGAAATGATAATCAACAATTGGGCGGTTAGAATCCAGGCGCGACGACGTCCCAGCAGGCGCGTCAGCAAGGGAACGGGTAGCTTGTCAATTAATGGCGCCCAGACAAACTTGAACGAAAACCCCAGGGCCGCCCAGCTGAAAAAAGTGACGGCCGAGCGGGAAACGCCTGCTTCTCGCAACCACAGCGATAAAGAGGAAAAGATCAGCAGTATGGGGATACCGGCCGAAAATCCGAAAAAAAGCATTGTTATTACGCGGGGATGAAAAAAGGATAAGGTTGCTTCCTTCCAGCTTGGCTTTAATGGTGTTTCCATTGGGATAATTATCTCTGTCGGCCCAAGAATTTTTGCGTTGCGCAACAATTGCAAGAGTGTAATAGCAAGACTGCCGGTGAAAGGCAAACAAAAACGACGCAGAAGGCAACGGCATGTTTTTAAAGACCGGCTTTTCCGGGTTTGTCTTCCCTAACGGGGAGTGTTATATTATACGCTTAACAATACGTATCACCGCTTCTGAGGTCAGCGTGAAGTGTGCCGTCAACGAGTATGTATGGCCCATCCCGATAATTAGGAGTCTGGTAAATATATGATGGACATCGAAAAAAAACTGGCGACCCTGGCGGAAAAGCGACGCCGGATCATGGCGCTTCCGGCCAAAGAAGCCATGGAGCTGATTGTCAGTTCCCCCGAGGCCCCGGCCATTGTGCATTCGATGGCGGAGCAGGATTTTTATTTTCTGATCAACGAAATCGGTGCTGAAGACAGTCTGGAACTTCTGGCGCTGGCCTCCAGCAAGCAGTGGGAGTATATACTGGATGTTGTTTCCTGGCACAAGGATCAGATCGACGGAAAAAGTGTGGTCAACTGGTTTGAGTTGTTGATGGCGGCGGACGCGGACCGTTTTGTCCGCTGGATGAGCCGGGACAAGGCCGATTTTCTGGAGCTGTTTTTTTATTACACCATTGAAGTGGGGTTGCGGATCCATGACCAGGAGCCATCTGAATTTGCGGACGATTTTTTTACCTTCGATGATCTTTTTTATATCCGGTTTATTGAAAAAGAAAAGGCCTATCCCGATTTTGACGAGTCTGCCCTGGAGCACCGGGACCGTTTGCTGTACCGATTTTTGAAACAGCTGGCGGAAACGGATTACGAGCAGTATCGGGAGTTTCTTTATTACAGCGCCAATGTTCTGCCGGCGGAAGCCGAGGAAGAGGCCTATCGGCTCCGGAATGTCCGGCTGGCGGAAAAGGGATTGTTGCCCTTTGACGAGGCCATTGGCATCTATCAGCCGCTGACCGATATCAGCCGGCTGCCGCAGAAGAACCGGGCCGTGCCCCTGATGGATTCCCAAACCCCGGTGCCCCTGGCCCAGGCCATGCTCCTGGAAAAAGAGACGGTTTTTTCCCGGGCCCTGGCCCGGATTGATTCCGCGGCGGTGCTGCGGGATCTGCAGACGGAACTGGCGGCGCTGGGTAACCGTCTGGCGGTGGCCGATCAGATGCCGGTAAGGGGGGTGGCGGATCTCTCCCGGGTGATGGCCAAGGCTTCGGGATATATCAATATCGGTTTTTCCCGGATTTCCGGCCACCGGGAGATTGATCCGGAACGGGCCGCGCACCTGCTTCACACTTATTATCTGGCGGATATTTTTCGTATCGGATACAGCGAAGCCGCGGCCGTGAAACAGGAAGCGGACAGATGGTATCAGGCCAGTTGGGTCAGGCGGCGGAACCTGCCCCTCCATTTCTGGGATGACCGGCGGCAGGGCGTGCTGGCCGGTTTATTGATCAAACGGCCGCTTTTTTACGATAAACAGCAGGGGATTTTCCGCGAGTTTTCCAGTATGGCGGAGATCGAACAGGCTCGATCCGTTCTGGCGGAGTTGACAGCGCTGGATAACCTTCTGGCGCTGGCGGATTACGATCCCGCAGCGGTCTCCAAAAATACACTGACCGTGGAAAATCTGTTGCTGACGGCCTGGACCCGGAACTGGCTGGATAAGCCGGATTTGATCAATTTTATTTCCATTGCCGATTTCCAGCCCTTTTTTGAACATCTGTTCGGTAAAAGAACCGCCGCCGGCGATTGCGCCGGTTCTGGCAGAAGGATCGGCGACGATATGAAGCAGTCCTTTTTGCACTGGCTGGCCGGCAAAACCGGTTTGAGCGCCTTTGAGATTTCGCAGCAGGCGGGTTTTCTGCTGGAAGAGATGTTTGCCGGCCTTGAAGCGGAACTGGGCCGGGTGGCCTCCGAAGATCTGGATCCGGCTTATATTCATCTTTTCCTGGTGTGCTGACCAGGGCCCTGTTTTTACTGTACATATGAAAGCACGGTTGCTCAAGATATTGAGAGAGGCGGACGGATTCGCCGTTTCTCAAAAAATCATGCTGGCGCAGTTGGGCTGTCGGGAAGTTGAACTGGCGGCGGTGATTACGGAATTGAATGGCCAGGGTTATGATATTCGCGGTGTGTCCGATGGTTATCAACTGGTGCGTTCTCCGGATACCCCCTGGCCATGGGAGTTTTCCGGGCGGCAGGAGCGAATACATTATCTGGCGGAAGTGGGCTCCACCATGGATGTGGCCCGGGATCTGGCGGCGGCGGGATGTCCGGATCTGACAGTAGTTGTCGCTGGAATCCAGACACGGGGCCGGGGGCGTATGGACCGGTCCTGGTATTCCGATGACGGAGGGCTTTATTTTACCCTGGTGACCCGGCCGGCGGTTTCTCCGGAAGAGGGCTTTCAGGTGAATTTCATGGCCTGTGCGGCCCTGGTCCGAACCCTGCGGCGCCTGGCCGCCATTCCCGCCGAGGGGAAATGGCCCAACGATATCCTGTGCGACGGCCGAAAGCTGGCCGGTATGCTTTCGGAAATGGATGCGCCGACCGGGATGATCAACTATGTCAATATCGGCATCGGGGTGAATCTCAACAATTGTCCCGCAGAGCGGGAGTCCAGGGCCGTCTCCCTGAAAGAATTAACCGGTCGCCGTTTTTCCCGCCGGGAGGTTTTGCAGGGCTTTCTGGCGTCTTTTGAAGCCGATTATTCCGCCGGTGATTTCGGCGGGGCGGTGTTGCGCTGGAAGGGCTGTGCCGGCAGTCTGAACCGGGAAGTGACCGTGGTCACCCGCCGGGAAACCGTCCGGGGGACAGCGGAGGATGTGGACAGGGACGGTGCCCTGCTGCTGCGTCTGCCGGATGGAAAACGGCGAAAAGTTATATACGGGGATTGTTTTTACAGCGGCAGCGACAAGGGATAGCCTGGCTGTCTCCGGGGAATCGCGGTTCTTGATTATTTGTCAATTTTGTTTTATGGTAGTTTGTCCATTTGAAACGATACAATGCGGTGAATTTCCGTGTAAGGGGGAAAAATGATGACAAATTTTTTTGTAAAACCAACGGCCGGGCGGTTTTTGATGCTGTGGCTGGCAATCGCCGGTTTTCTGGCGGTGATAGTTTTTCCCGCCGCTCGGGTCGGGGCCACCGTCGCCGACAAGGCCAGGGAAATTATGGAAAAGGTGGATGCCCGGGATGACGGCGATAATATGGTCGCCAACATGAAAATGGTTCTCATTGACAAAAACCAGAAAGAGCGGGTGCGGGTTATGCGTAGCTTTGCCAAGGATGTGGGGGAAGATACGCACCAGATTATTTTTTTCATCGCGCCGCCCACGGTGGAAGATACGGGCTTTTTAACCTACGATTATGACGATCCGGACAAAGACGATGATCAGTGGCTCTATCTGCCGGCTTTGAAGACGACCAAACGAATTGCGGCCAGTGATAAGACCGATTCGTTTATGGGATCGGATTTTTCCTATGCGGACATGACGGAAACCGATATCGAAAATTATGATTACAAGCTGCTTAAAGAAGATACGGTATATGGGGAAAAGGTGTGGATTATTCAATCGGTTCCCCGGACGCAGAAAGTCATTGACACCTATGGCTATTCCAAGTCGCTGCTTTTCATACGTCAGGACAATTTCATGGTGGTGCGGGCGGTCCTCTGGCTGGCCGACAGCAATAAATTGAAGTATATGGATGTGAAAGAAATGAAGCAGGTCGATGGTATCTGGGTGGCGGTGGAAACCCACATGACAACCAAACGGGGCAAAACCACCCTGCACAAAACCGTCCTTACCCATGAAGAGGTAACGTTCAATCAGCAGCTGGACGAAAATTTGTTCACGGTTCGCCGGCTGGAAAAAGGCCTGTAGGTCAAAATACGGAGGGCACGTTTTATGCGAAGGTGTCTGCGTTTTTGGGGCGCAATGATTTTGGGGATTGCACTGGTAATCGTTCCCGGTTCTGCCGGTGCCGACACGAAAAAAGAAAAATCATCTTTGGAGGACGTTCTTTCCGGATTTGAAGACTCCGGGTTTCCGGCGGCGGAAGAGGGAGCGGCGGAAACTTCCGCTCCTCTTCATACCCCATCCCGCTGGGATTTTCAGGGCGCCTTCACCCTTTCCACCAACTACAACGTCAATCATGACTCTCCGCCGCCCGGCGAGACGGATCACCGGGGCTGGTCCCGCCTTCGCGCGGAGCTGGATTTGCAGCTTGATGTGGATATTTACAAGTCCTGGCGGTTTCGGATCAGCGGGCGGGGATTTTACGACGGTGTTTATGAAATCCAGGACGATAACGATTATACCCGGAAATTGATCAACGAGTACGAAGATGAGGTGGAATTCCGGGAAACCTATATTGAAGGTTCGCCCTGGTCTTTTCTGGATGTGAAGGTGGGACGCCAGATTGTGGTCTGGGGCAATACGGAAAACTTCCGGGTAACCGATGTTTTAAACCCCATGGACAACCGCACGCCCGGTCTGGTGGATATTGAGGATCTGCGGCTGCCGGTATGCATGGCGAAAGTGGATTTTTACCACGGCAATTATAATCTTATGGCGGCGGTTGTTCCGGAGTTGCGGTTTGATAAAATTCCGGTTTACGGCAGTGATTTTTTTCCGGCTGCACAGCCGCTGCCCCCCGACGAACGGTTGGCGCGGAACCCGGATAACGCCGAACTTGCCCTTGCTTTCAGCGGAATCCTGCCGGGATGGGATTTTTCCCTTTATGCGGCCCGGTATTTTCATGACGAAGCCCATTATGAGACCATCGGTCAGCAGATGGTGGGGCAGATGGAGGTCTCGCCCGGGGTTTATCAGCCGGTTTACCAGCCGGTCTACGAGCGGCAGCGGGACCAGCTCTGGATGGGGGGGGCCTCGGTTAATGTCGCTTCCGGGGACTGGATGTTGAAAACCGAGTTAGCCTATACCAATGGTTACGAGTTCAACCGCACCCGGGATGCGAAAAGTCGCCTGGACACCTTGCTGGGCGTGGAATATACCGGCCTGACCGATATCAGCATGACCCTGGAGGTGGTGCGGAATCATTATTTTGATTTTGACAGGGAAATGGAGTTGTTTCCGGACTATACGGAAGAGACTGTCTATCAGGCCGCCTTTCGATATACCCAGAATCTCATGTATGACCGCCTGGAATTGACGTTCCTGGCGCTGCTGCAGGAAGTGGAGGGAGATGACACCACCATCGAACGCCTGTCCGCCGCCTATGATGTTACCGACCGCGTTACCGTCACCGGCGGGGCCATTTTTTACCAGGGCGGCGATCAGGTGGGCTACGAGACGCTCCACAAAAACAACCGGGTGTTTCTTGATGTCAAATACAGTTTCTAGGTCGTCATGCCCCGGATATTTCTCCCGGCCGGTTTTTCGTTGACAGCACAGAAGTGTCCCCTCTATTATGTAAAGCAATTGAATCCCTTTTCGTAAGCAATTGCCCGGATGAATTTTATAAAAAAAAATCCGAACCTTGTTTTTGGATTGGTCATTACGCTGATCTTTTTTTTGTTCGTAATGATGCGGGTGGAGTTTTTTGATGTTCTGGGCTTGAAGCTTTACGATACCTGGATGAAGCTGAAAAGTTATCCCGAAAGTTCGCAGCGGATTGTCGTGGTTGATATTGATGATGCTTCTCTGGAAAAACTGGGCCGCTGGCCCTGGCCCCGCTCCCGTATTGCCGAATGTTTGAACACCATCAAAGAAGGAAATCCCCGGGTGATCGGGCTGAACATCGTTTTCAGCGAGCCCGAGGAAAATGCGGGCTTAAAAGAAATTGAAACGCTGGAAGGAATTTTTCAGCAAAGTTTTCCCGTGCAGACAAGTGCGCTGACGGGTTCCGGGCAGGGTGGAACGGAAAGGGGAACGGTCCCGGAACTGTCTGCTGCCACCTTTTTTCAGGCCTTGCAGGCATCCAAGAAGCGTCTGGACCGGGACAGCATTCTGGCCAGGGCGATCAGTGACTGCGGCAATGTGGTTCTGCCGATTATGTTCAAGGATTCTCTGTTGGCGGCAGATGACAACCAGGGGCCGGTTCCCGCACTGCAGGAGCAAGCCCTCGGAAAAGTGTATACGGTCCCCGGCCATCAGTGCCCCCGGGCCAGCGAGGCCATTCTGCCGATTCCCGCCTTTCGCGAAAGCGCGGACGCCATGGGCCATATCAACTGCGCCCCGGATCGGGACGGTACCTTCCGGCGGGAGCGGTTGTTTTACGAATACAAAAATCATTATATTCCTTCCTACAGCCTGGCCATCGCGGCCCGGTACATGCAGATTCCGCTGTCGGATATTACGGCCTACATCGGGCGGCATATAACCCTGGGGGAAATCACCATTCCCCTTACCTCGTTTTCCTCCATGCCGATCAATTTCAGAAGCCCGGAAGATGATTTTGCCCATTATTCCTTTTTTGATGTGATCAACGATAAAATTCCGGCCCGCATTTTTACCAATAAAATTGTGCTGGTCGCTCTTTCCGCCAAGGGTGTGGGCTTTAATCCCCTGAGTACACCGATGGGACCGGGTATGGCCTTTGGGGACTTTACCGGTAACGTGGTCTGGTCCATACTCAATCAGCAGTTTATTCATTTGCCGGACAGTTATCTTCTTCAACTTATGCTGGTGCTGATTATCGGGTTGCTGGTAATGCTGCTCTTTCCCCGGCTGAAGGCGGGGGTGGCCGGGGGCGTATTTTTTGCACTGCTGGTTTTTCTGCTGGGCGGTTCCGCCTATTTGTTTTTTGCCCGGGGTCTTTACATCGAAGTGATTTATCCGCTGCTCCTGCTGGTGCTGGGGTATATCGGGGTGGTGACCATCAGCTATTTCAGCGCGGAAGCCGGCAAAGAAAAGGTGGAAGGCGAATCGGCGGAAACCAATCGGATGCTGGGCATCTCTTTTCAGGCGCAGGGCATGCTGGATATGGCCTTTGATAAATTCCGCAAAGTTCCGATGAATGATGAAATGAAGGATTTGATGTATAATCTGGGCCTGGATTACGAGCGCAAGCGGCAGTTTAATAAAGCGGCGGCGGTGTATGGGTATGTGGAGGAATATGATCCCAAATTCAAGGATGTCAAAGAAAGAAAAGAAAAGCTGACCAGGGCCAGTGAAACCATGGTTTTCGGTGGTGATTTCGGCGGCAGCGGCGCGGCCGACGATCTGTCGGCCACCAGCTCCGGCGTCCGCCCCACCCTGGGTCGTTATGAAATTATCAAACAGCTCGGCAAGGGCGCCATGGGCATTGTCTACCTGGGGCAGGATCCGCGGATCAACCGGACCACGGCCATCAAAACCGTCAAGTTCACCGACGATTTTGATGAAGAAGAAGCCAAAGTCATGAAGCAGAAGTTCTTCCGGGAAGCCGAAAGTGCCGGCACCCTGTCGCATCCCAATATTGTAACCATCTATGACGCAGGGGACGAACAGGACATTGCCTATATTGCCATGGAGTACCTGGAAGGAGATAGCCTGGAACCCTATGCCAAAAAAGGCAATCTGCTGCCCATGCGCAAGCTGATCGGCTATCTGGCGGATATTGCCGAGGGTTTGGAATATGCCCACCAGAAGGGGATTGTACACCGGGATATCAAGCCGGCCAATGTAATGTTGCTGAAATCCGGAATCATTAAAATCACCGACTTCGGCATTGCCCGCATTACCGCTTCTTCCCAGACCAAAACCGGTGTTATCAAGGGAACGCCTTTTTATATGTCCCCGGAACAGATTTCCGGCAAAAAAGTGGACGGTCGCAGCGATATTTTTTCCCTGGGCGTAATGGCATTCCAGTTATTGACCGGCACGGTTCCTTTCAAGGGCAGCAGTCCGGCGGCCCTGATGCATAAAATTCTGAACGAGCCGCATCCCGACCTGAGAGAAATCAATCCCAAAATTATCAAGCCTTTGGCGGCGATTATCGACACGGCCCTGGAAAAAGACGTCGAAAAACGTTATCAGTCGGCAGGGCAGATGGCGGCGCACCTGCGCAAGCTGGCGGAACGGATTGACGCTGCCCGCCAGAAAAAACAGCAGGCCGGCAACAACAGAAAGCAGTAATATGATTATTGTCGAATCCGCAGGGCTCACGGATACCGGGAAAAAACGCAAAGCCAATGAAGACACCTTTTTTGTGGATGACGAACTGGCCCTTTATGTGGTGGCCGACGGCATGGGGGGGCATGCCGCCGGTGAGGTGGCCAGCAGCCTGGCTGCGGAAACCATCCACAATTATATGAAAAACCTTGCGGAAAAAGCGGCTGCGGACGATACCCCATCTTCAGGGGGGAAATCTGTTTCCCGGCAGAGCCAGCATCTGCTGGCGGGGATTCATCTGGCCAACCAGAGCGTCTTTCAGGCCGCCCAGGCCAAAACCAGCTATGCCGGTATGGGCACGACCATTTCGGCGGTCCGGTTCTGCGACAATTCCTTTATCGCCGCCAACGTCGGGGACAGCCCGGTGTTTCGCATCCGTAACAACACCATGGAACTGGTCTCGGTGCTGCACACCTTCGCCTCGGAAGTGGTGGCGGACAATCCCGGGGTCACCGAAGTGGACAAATCCTTTTACCACATTCTGACCCAGGCGGTGGGCGTGCGGGAGTCGGTCCGTCCGGATGTGGTGGAAAAGCCGTGTGATGTCGGTGATACCATTGTTATCTGCTCCGACGGCCTGACCGATATGGTGGGGGCCGATGAAATTCAGTCCATAGCCTCGGCCCAGCCAGCGGCCGAAGCCTGTCGGCAGCTCGTGGATCGGGCCAACGAAGCGGGCGGTGAAGACAATATTACCGTGATTGTACTGAAGATCACCGGCATTGCCCGGGACGATGAAAGCATCCTCGGCCGCGTGAAAGGCCTGCTGAAAAAAATGATGCGCTGATATGTTGCAGAAGATTTCGGCACAGTGATGACTGTGGCAAATCCAGACTATTCTTTATGAAAATCTTCTTCACTGTATTGAAGATAGGCGTCGCCGGCTTTTTTATCTTGCAGAATTTTTCAACATCTCCATTATATCCCGGCGGTGATACTTTTCAGCATAGATATAAGCGTTGGCCGTATCGGTTGCACCGGCATTCAACAGAACCAGCACCGTATCGGCATAACCCCCGGAAGCTGCGGCACTTAAAGGTGAAAGGTTCATACTGTTTTCTCTCACATTGATATCCGCCCCTTTGCTGATCAAATATTTCACCACATCCGTATGCCCGCCGGTTGCGGCATGAAAAATCGGCGTACCGCCGCTGAGATCCTTTTTGTTAACATCAAGCCCTTTTTCCACCAGTTGCTTGACTTCCTCCAAATCACCTGCCGATGCCGCCCCCCAAAGCTCCGGATAAAGTTTCTCTTTGTTTTCACACGCCATAAGGCCAAAAAGCAAAAGAAGGGCAATGATCAACAGGCCGATGGGGTCAAACAAAATAAAACGTTTTCTATTTCTGTCTTTCCGGGCATGAAGTTTTTTGTTCTGAATCATTTTTTCATTTCCTCCTTATTTTTGCCGTCAAGATTAATACCGTTGCACGACAGTCTCCCAGTTTTTTCCGTCCGTATCACATATCCCTTGTTTTGAACGGATTGTATCGCCCTCACTTGTATAAAAAGAACGCGTACCCTTTTCATCGTTCAAGGGTACGGCATAGCACTCCCATCCGCTTTCTGTTTTTGCATATTTGTATCTGAAACTGTGTACTTCCGGCAAAGCACTATCCGCAGCCCCGAGGGATAGTCTCAATGCTTCAAGCGTTTCAGGATACTCGTGATGATCCTGCATATAGGTCTTAATCTGGGCCCGAATACCCATTAATTCGCTGATGGCAAAAGACTCGTTCACCGTCTGTTGCGGATCAGGGCCCTCTTTCTTATTGCAGCCGAAAACGGCAACAGCAAGTAAAACCATTACCAGAAGATCAAACGCTTTATGATGCATATTCAATACTCCTCAGCAGCCGGCGCCTTCATGGCCGCCAGGGTAACCGTTAATTTGTCCCTGAGCGGATATTCGGTTTCTAAAAGCTCCCGTCACAAGGCTGCCGCCTGAAGTTTTTCCCCTTTGCGCTTTTCGGCCAACGCCGGGGTCGGTTCATATATAGCGTGCATTTATGTCTTCCTGATTTATTACTAAACCTCGCACAACATCAATCTGAAGCGTTTGCAGCGTGAGGCTCAGCGGTTTTCCGCGGATGCCCCGGTGTGCTGAATAATCCAGCCGGCAAGGAGCTGCAGCACCTTTGCGCGTTTTTCCGGGGTTTCGTTCATGGTTTCGTGATACAGCCCTTCAAAGATTTCCAGGGTCTTGTCGGTGCTGCGGGCCTGTTCAAACACTTCGCGGCTGGACTGGACATGGGTCATGCGGTCGCTGTCACCGTGGATCAGCAGCAGGGGCATGGTCAGTTCGGACAGACGCCGGCGGCAGGCGGCGGCAGTGTCTATGAACTCGGTGGCCCAGCGCATGGAGATGCGGTCGTGCACCAGGGGATCTTCCCGGTAGGCCCGGACCGTGTCGGGATCGGTCGATAAATCCGCCAGGTTGAGGTGGTTGTTCAGGGTAAACCGGGGGAGCAGGGGAGACAGCAGCCGGATGGCCACTTTTTCAATCGCATTGGGCCCTTTCCAGGGGATAAGGCCGGGGGAGGACAGGACCAGGCCGTCCATGTCCTGCGGGTAGGTCAGGGCGTAACGGGTGGCGATCAGGCCCCCCAGGCTGTGCCCCAGAAAGATGAGGGGCCGTTGCAGGGCGTCGGGCCGGACAATATTGTCGCGGTATTGCTTGATGTCGTCCAGGTAGTCGATAAAGCGGTTGACATGTCCGCGCGTACCTTCCGATTGGCCGTGTCCCTGATGGTCCAGGCCGTACAAAGAGAGGCCCCGGCCGGCCAGGGCTTCCAAAAGACGGGTGTAGCGGCCGGAATGTTCGCCCAGCCCGTGAATGATCAGGACAAGGCCCTGCGGCGCCTCCACGGTCCAGCTTTGGTGGAAAATCCGGAGGCCGTTTTTGTTTTGAAAAGAACCGGTGCGGTGGGTATACGATGTCATGAAAAGGGGTTCCCCGGTGTCTGGCGGTTGGTTGCAAATCCGGCTCTTCGAAGGCTGTCAGCCGGTATTTTCCAGGTTGCGGATGCCCTGAAAAATGGTTTCAAACAGTTGTTCCACCCGGTTTTCTTCCAGGCAGGAAAAGGCCACCCGGAGATTGACGTCGTCGATGGCGATCAGCCCCATCCCGTATTTTTCCAGCAGATGTACCCGCAGTTTTTCCGCATTTACGGTTTTTAAGCGAAGGCACATGAAGTAGCCGGAATTAAAGGGGTGAACATCCCAGGCGGCGGCGTATTTTTCGTTGCTCAGAACCGTTTTTACCCGGGTTGCCCGGGCGCGCATGATTTCCAGTTTTTCGCCTTTTTCTTTCTGGTAATTTTTGTTTTGCAAAGACTTGAGAATAAGGGACTGGCTCAGGTGCGCGGCGTTGGATATGTTCCCGCGCACGCAGCCGGCGGTCTTTTTTTCCAGCGCAACCAGAACCGGGTCGATATTTTCCGCCCGGCAGCCATAGGTGACAAAACCCACCCGCAGCCCCCAGACGTAATTTTCCTTGGTGGCCCCGTCCAGCTTGACGGCCAGTAATCGCTCGTTCCGGTTGCAGATTTTGGAAAACAGGGATTCGCGCATGACACCGTCTTCATAGACAAGCCCGAAGTAGGCGTCGTCACAGGCCACGATAACATTGGTGCCCGATTCGGCGAGATTGGTCAGGATGTCAGCCAGGGCCTCACCCTCTTCTTCGGTGGCGGTGTACCCGGTGGGGTTATGCGGAAAGTTCAGCAGTACCAACAGCTTGGCGGCTTTTTGGGCTTCTTCTTTGAGCCGGGCTTCAAAGGCGTTCAGGTTGAAGCCGCCGGTCGAGTTGAATAACCGGTATTGGCTGATCCGGACGCCGTGCCGAACGCCGAAAATCATGTTGTAGTTGCCCCACATCATGTCCGGCAGGATGACCACGTCTTCCGGGTCGGTCCAGATATCGGCCAGGATACTGATGGCGTGGGTTATACCGCAGGTGACCACCGGCAGGCTGAAGGGTTCGACCAGGGAGGGGTTTTTTTCGCGGATCTCCTGCTGCCACTGTTTCCGCAGGGCCGGGATTCCGAAAGAAGGGGCATAGGTGATGGCTTCTTCCGGGGGCAGGCCGGGAATCATGCCCATGAGAGACGGCAGGCACATGATATCGTCGCCCTCTTTGGCAATACCGATGGTGGCGTTAATGGTATGGGCTTTTTCCCGGGCTTCCGCGCTCTGGCTCAGAATGCCCCTGGGAAAAAAAAGGTTTCGGCCCACCTCGGACAGCATCTCCATCAGATGGGGATTGCCGGCCGTGATAATGTCGTTTAATTCGCGCGCTAAGGGGTTCATGGTATAATACGCCTTCTTTTTTGTTTGTTTCGGGGTTTACGCCTGTTTTTACTGTTTTTTTTCCCACAGTGTCAAGAAAATAGTTTGGTGCCCGGCTGGGGTTGGTTCTGCATCGCTTCTGGCGACAGGTGATAAAAGGGGTTGTAACCATTCCGGAGAATATGGTATGACCATCCGGATAATAATGGTATCTCGGATGGCAATTCAGGAAGAAGAAAACAGATGAAAGCCCTTCTGGCACTGGAAGACGGCCGCACCTTTTCCTGCAAAAGCTTCACCGGCCCCGGGGAGGCCGGGGGAGAAGTGGTTTTTAACACCGCCATGACCGGTTATCAGGAAGTGCTCACCGATCCTTCCTATCGGGGTCAGATGGTGACCATGACCTACCCTCTTATCGGCAATTACGGTGTGAATCCGGCGGATGTGGAGTCCGACCGCATTCAGGTGGCCGCTTTTATTGTCCGGGAATATCAGCCGGTTCCCAGTAATTTCCGGGCTACCGGGACCCTGGCCGACTATCTTCGGGGGCAAAGTGTGATGGGCGTGGAAGGTCTGGATACCCGGGCCCTGACCCGCCATATCCGCAAGGCCGGCGCCATGCGGGGATATATTTCCACCACCACCCGGGAGCCGACGGCTCTGGTGGAGAAAGCCCGGCAGGTGCCGAGCATGATCGGGCAGGATCTGGTGCGGGAAGTCACCAGCACCACCCCCTATTTCTGGGAAAACGGAAAAAAATTGGCCTGCGCGGTTCCCCTGGAAGAACTGGATGCCGGTGCCTGGAAATACGGGGGCGCAAGGCAGGCGGTGGTGGTGCTTGACTACGGGGTCAAGTACAATATCCTGCGCTGTCTGGAGCATGTGGGCTGCGAGGTTCTGGTGGTGCCGGCGGCCACTGGCGCCGCCACGGTGAAAAAACTGGCCCCGGACGGCATTTTTCTGTCCAACGGTCCCGGGGATCCGGAGCCGCTGGCCGGCCCGGTGGCAACCATCCGGGCTCTGCTGGGCTACCGTCCCATCTTCGGCATCTGCCTGGGTAATCAGCTGCTGGGGCTGGCCCTGGGGGGGCGGACCTACAAGCTCAAATTCGGCCATCGCGGGGCCAACCAGCCGGTGAAAAATCTGCTCACCGGCCGCGTGGAAATCACTTCTCAGAATCACGGCTTTGCCGTGGACACGGAAAGCCTGGCCGGCCAGGATATCGAAGTGACCCACATCAATCTCAATGACAATACTTTTGAGGGATTCCGGCATAACGGCTGCAACGCCTTTGCGGTGCAATATCATCCGGAAGCCTCTCCCGGACCGCATGACGCCCGCTATCTGTTTGACGAATTTGCCCGGCGCATGAAGGGATCTCATGCCTAAGCGAACCGACCTGGAAAAGATTCTGATCATCGGGGCGGGGCCGATTGTTATCGGCCAGGCCTGCGAGTTTGACTATTCCGGCGCTCAGGCCTGTAAAGCCCTGAAGGAAGAAGGTTACGAGGTGGTTCTGGTCAACAGCAATCCCGCCACCATCATGACCGATCCGGAGATGGCGGACCGGACCTATATCGAGCCGGTGATTGCCGAAGTGGTGGCGCGGATTATCGAACAGGAGCGGCCGGACGCCCTGCTGCCCACCCTGGGCGGACAGACCGGCCTGAACACCGCGGTGGAGACGGCCCGGCTGGGGGTGCTGGAAAAATACGGGGTGGAAATGATCGGCGCCTCCCTGGACGCCATTGAAAAGGCCGAAGACCGGGACCGCTTCCGCCGGGCCATGGCCGCCATCGGTCTGGCGGTGCCCCGCAGCGGGATCGCTACCACCATGGCCGAGGCCCGGGCCATTGCCGCGGACATCGGCTTTCCGATCATTATCCGGCCGGCCTATACCCTGGGCGGCACCGGCGGCGGGGTGGCCTATAACCCGGAAGACCTGGAAACAATGGCCGCCAAGGGGCTGGATGCCAGCCTCATTCATCAGGTCATGCTGGAAGCCTCCATTCTGGGCTGGAAGGAGTATGAACTGGAGGTCATGCGGGACCACGCCGACAACGTGGTCATCATCTGCTCCATTGAAAATTTTGATCCCATGGGAGTGCATACCGGCGACAGCATTACCGTGGCCCCGGCCCAGACCCTGTCCGACAAGGAATACCAGAACATGCGGAACGCCGCCCTGGCCATTATCCGGGAAATCGGGGTGGACACCGGCGGTTCCAACGTGCAGTTCGCCATCAACCCGGAAAACGGGGAAATGATGGTAATCGAGATGAATCCCCGGGTGTCCCGGAGCTCCGCCCTGGCTTCCAAGGCCACCGGCTTTCCCATTGCCAAGATCGCGGCCAAGCTGGCGGTGGGCTACACTCTGGACGAGATCCCCAACGATATCACCGGGGAAACCCTGGCTTCCTTCGAACCGGCCATTGACTACTGCGTGGTGAAAATTCCCCGCTGGACCTTTGAAAAATTTCCGGAAACCCCGGATGTGCTGACCACGGCCATGAAGTCGGTGGGCGAGGCCATGTCCATCGGCCGCACTTTTAAGGAAGCGCTGCAGAAGGGGCTGCGGTCCATGGAGATCGACCGCTACGGTTTCGGGGCCGACCCCAAGGAAGCCGAAGAAGCCGGGGCAACCATGACGGAGATCGAAGAAAACCTTTCCTTTCCCAATTCCCGGCGGATGTTTTATCTGCGGCAGGCCCTGCGGAGGGGCCTGCCGGTGGAGCGGATTTACGGCCTGACCGGGATCGATCCCTGGTTTTTGTATCAGCTGCAGCAGATACTGGATTTTGAAGCCGAATTCTGCCTTAAGGCGCAGGAAAGTCCTTCCGGCCTGCCGGAGGCGGAATCTCTGTGGCAGGCCAAGGCCCTGGGGTTTTCCGATATGCAGCTCGGCACCCTGACCGGGCTTTCCGAAACCGCCGTGGAAAAGCACCGCAAAGAAAAGGGCATCCGGCCGGTGTACAAGCTGGTGGATACCTGTGCGGCGGAGTTTTCCGCGGTGACCCCCTACTATTATTCCACCTACGAGACCGAAAGCGAGACCCGGCCGTCTGACCGCCGGAAAGTCATTATTCTGGGCGGCGGTCCCAACCGGATCGGCCAGGGCATCGAATTTGACTATTGCTGTGTGCATGCCTCCTTTGCCCTGCGGGAAGAAGGGGTGGAGAGCATCATGGTCAACAGCAATCCGGAGACGGTAAGCACGGATTATGATACTTCGGACAAGCTCTATTTTGAGCCCTTGACCCGGGAGGACGTGCTGCATATCGTGGAAACGGAGGCGCCGCTGGGCGTAATTGTTCAGTTCGGGGGGCAGACCCCGCTGAAGCTGGCTGTTTCCCTGCATGAAGCCGGGGTGCCCATCCTGGGCACCCGGCCGGAAAACATCGACAAGGCCGAAGACCGGGACCTGTTTCAGGCCATGCTCCACAAACTGGGCCTGGTGCAGCCGGCCAACGCCACCGCCACCGACATTCCCGGGGCCGTGGCCGCGGCCGAAAAAATCGGTTATCCCGTCATGGTTCGGCCCTCCTACGTTCTTGGCGGGCGGGCCATGAAAATTGTCTATAACCGGGAAGAGCTGGAAGACTTTGCCTTTCGGGCCATCGCCGCCTCGCCGGACTATCCCGTGCTGATTGACAAATTCCTGGAAGATGCCGTGGAGCTGGATGTGGACGCCATTTCCGACGGAGAGACCACCATCATCGGCGGAATTATGGAGCATATTGAAGAGGCCGGGGTGCATTCCGGGGATTCGGCCTGTGTCCTTCCGCCCTACAGCCTGGACGCCGCGATTCTGGAAGAGGTGGCCGCCGCCACCCGGGCCATGGCGGCGGAACTGGAAGTGGTGGGCCTGATGAACGTGCAGTACGCCGTCAAAGACGGACGGTTGTACGTGATCGAGGTCAATCCCCGGGCCTCCCGCACCATCCCGTTTGTCAGCAAGGCCACCGGCGTTCCCCTGGCCAAGCTGGCCACCCGGGTGATGCTGGGCCGGCGGCTGCGCGAACTGGGCCTGCACCAGGAGACGGTCCCCGCGCATGTGGCGGTGAAAGAGGCGGTGTTACCCTTTGATAAATTTCCGGAGGTGGATACCCTGCTGGGGCCGGAGATGAAATCCACCGGCGAGGTCATGGGCATTGATGCCGATTTCGGGGTGGCCTTTGCCAAGGCCCAGCTCGGGGCGGGGCAGCGTCTGCTTGCCGAAGGGACGGTGTTTATCAGCGTTGATGACCAGGACAAGGCGGGCGTTCTGCCGGTGGCCGAAAAGTTTTTTGCGGCCGGCTTTGCCCTT
Organism: uncultured Desulfobacterales bacterium; assembly: GCA_964632805.1. GTDB lineage: Bacteria > Desulfobacterota > Desulfobacteria > Desulfobacterales > Desulfosudaceae > CAZWCS01. Next base: position 70,575 of record CAZWCS010000002.1, on the reverse strand, counting down.
GTGGCCACCGGCGGCACGGCGGAATTTCTGAAAGCCCACGGCCTCCCGGTTTCTGCCATTCAGAAGGTTTCCGAGGGTCGTCCCCATGTGGTGGACGCCATTATTAATCATGATATCCATATGATCGTCAATACCGGCAAGGGGGATACCTCCCGCCGGGACGGCTACCAGATCCGGCGGGCCGCCCTGAAATTCGCCATTCCCTATGCCACCACCATTGCCGGGGCCCTGGCCATGGCCCGGGGCGTGTCCGCGCTGGCCGGGGCCACCCGCAACGTCAAGCCCATTCAGGATTATTATGCCGGGATTCACCGATTCATAAAATCTGAAAATTATTGACATTTAAGGCCGGCCTTGCTAAAGATGATACGTCCGGAAGCAATTTATCGTTTTCGATTCAATGGTAACGGGGGTATCGTGGAATCAGGCAGCAAAACCGAAAAGGGGAACGGCTCCCCGCAGGACGATTTGTCCCATCTGGCAAAAGCCATTATTTCCAATGTCGGCGTCGGTATATATATTGTTCAGCACGGCAATTTCGTTTTTGTCAGTCAGTTGTACCAGAAACTCATCGGCTTCACCGAAGCAGAGCTTATCGGCACAAATTCCCTTACCCACATTTATCCGGATGACCGGGAAATGGTCCGGAAGGAAGCCATAAAGCGTTTGAAAATGGAAAGTTTCGAACCCTATGAATACCGGTTTGTCAGGAAGAACAAGGAGACCATGTGGGTTCTGGAGACGGTCACGCCCATCCTGTATAAAGGGGAAAGGGCCTCTCTGGGAAGTTTCATGGATATCACCGAGCTGAAAGAGATGGAAAAAGCGCTTCGCCAGAGTGAAAACAAATACCGTACCATTCTCGAAGGTATCCAGGAAGGCTATTTTGAGGTTGACCTTGCCGGAAACCTTACCTTCTTCAACGACTCCATGTGCCGGATTGTCGGCTGCTCCCAAGAGGAGTTGATGGGGGCAAACCACCAGCAGTTTGTCGACCAGATTACTTCCAAAAAAGTGTATCGAGCGTTTAACAAGGTTTTTAAAACAGGAAAAGCAATCGAAAGTTTCGACTGGCAGATTGTCGGGAAAAACGGGGCGGAAAAACAAGTCGAAGCGTCTATATCGTTACATAAGGATTCTTCGGGCAAGCCGATCGGATTTACGGGCATTATACGCGACATCAGTGAACGGAAACGGATGGAGCAGAAACTCAACCATATGGCCACTCACGATGCCCTGACCGGACTGCCCAATCGTTTGATGGTCAGCCAGATGCTGAACCACGCCATTCATACCGCCCAGCGTTACAATCGGCAGTTGGCCGTATTCTTCATCGATCTCGATCGTTTCAAGTCCATCAACGACTCCCTGGGACACGATGTCGGTGATCAGGTGCTGCGGGAAATGGCCGGAAGGTTTCAGCAGTCGCTTCGTAAAGTTGATGTTGTCGCCCGCCTGGGGGGAGATGAATTCATTATATTGATCGAGGACATTGAGGAGGTAAAGCAGATTGTCGCGCTGGCACAAAAGATACTCAATAAAGTTATGCAGCCCATTGTCCTCCAGGATGAAGAGTGCCGCATCACCGCCAGCATCGGCATCAGCCTGTACCCAAGGGATGGGGAGGACGAACAATCCCTGATGAAAAATGCGGACATGGCCATGTATTATGCCAAGGAAGAGGGCAAGAACAACTACCAGTTCTACTCTGAAGATATTCAGATACAGGCCTACGAGCGTTTTGCTATCGAGACGAACCTGCGTCGCGCCCTGGAGCGCAAAGAGATGTACCTGGAGTATCAGGCCAAGCTGGATTTCAACACCGACCGGATCACGGGTGTGGAAGCGCTGCTGCGCTGGGATAACCCTTACCTGGGTTCTGTTACCCCCAACCAGTTTATTCCGGTAGCCGAAGAAATCGGGCTGATCGTGCCCATCGGCCGATGGGTATTGAAAACCGCCTGCGCCCAGAATGTCGCCTGGCAGCGCCAGGGGCTGCCGCCTGTCATAATGGGGGTCAATCTGTCGCTGCGTCAGCTTATGGACGACGACTTAATAGACGATATCAGCGCGGCGCTGGAGGAATCCGGCATGGCGCCGGATCTGCTGGAACTGGAAATCACCGAAAGCATGGCGCTGCATAATCCCGCGCGCCAGTTGGCCTTAATGACCAAATTAAAGGAAATGGGCGTGCGGATCGCCATCGACGATTTCGGCACCGGTTACTCCGCCCTGGCCCAGATCAAGCATTTTCCTATCGATACGCTCAAGGTGGACCGATCATTTATTCGCAGCCTGCCCCAGGATACGGAGAATAAAGCCATTACCGAAGCGATTATTTCCATGGGCAAAACCCTGTCGCTGGTCGTCGTCGCCGAAGGGGTGGAAACGCCGGAGCAGGATGATTTTTTGCGGAAACACGTCTGTGATGAGATGCAGGGCTTTTATTTCAGCAAGCCGGTCGCGCCGGATCAGTTTGCTGCTCTGCTGACGCAGCACATTCCTTCTGTAAAGGGAAAGTAGGTACGCCCTGTTCGTCCGCCCCGTTTTTGCACCGTCTTAAATGCCGGGAATAAGCATACTGTCCTCGAAAATCGCATCACCTATACCATTGATGAGGATATCATAATCCGTTCTGGTTATCGCCCTTGGCATACGAAAAGAAAAAGACAAAAAAGATATCTACCAGCTTGCCAAAAAGTTAATTCAAAAAAAATCTGGTATAGTTTTATATTAGAAAATTTTTGTCAAAATCTGGCTGAACCTGCCGATTTTTTTATTTTTTGCCGTATGAGGTTTTGGATCGTACAGGTCTTCGCAGAAATCGGGAAGAGATAAGGATCATGGATGTCCCCGGAATTACAAGATTCTTAGAAAAAGGTGAAAAAATGACGGAAGAAAACCTGAAAAGAAAGCGGCGTAAGTATCAGCGTGCAGCTCTGATCCTTTTTATTCCCGCAATAATTTCCACGCTTGTTTTGTTTTTCTGGTATGTATTGGGCCCGCAAAGCGGTATGGAAGCCCTGGCGATAATCATCCCGTGGTTCGTGGCACTGATCGTTCACACGGCAGTGACCATCCCGGTATTAATTTTTGCATATAAAAGCCGGGCTCATCTGCAGTTATCCGGGATTTACGTTTATTTTATAATTTTCTGGGGATTTCATATCAGCTACTATGTCATGATGAGCGGCATGGATGTTGCCGCGAAAAAAAAGTTGCATGAGTTTCAAAAACCCGCTGAAACGCATCTCGTTCAATTAATAAATGAAATGAACGCCAATCGGATAGCTGGTCAATCTCCTGATCCAGTGCTTGTTAAAAAAGCCGAGGAATTGATTAAAGCCGGTGTGGATGTGAATTATATACCGCCCGGTACTCATTTTCCCATGATTTGTGAGGCTGCTCGCATAAATAGTCCAAGACTAATAAAACTCATGATTGCCCAGGGAGCGGATGTGGAAGGAGGCGTCCATCCATCGGCCTCTCCTTTGATACGGGCCGTAAGACAAGAACATTCCGAGGTGGCTGCCGTGCTTCTTGCGTCGGGGGCGGATCCGGATCATCCCGGATATAATCCATATACGCCTTTACTGGTTGCTGTTAAGCAGCAAGATATACGGACGGTTTCTGTTCTGCTTGATTTTGGTGCCATGCCGGATTTTCATCCCAAATCTGGTATTCCAGCACTGCAGCTGGCTGCAGGCAATGGTGATGTGAAGATCATGTCTCTTCTTTTGAACGCCGGTGCCGATCCCAATCTCGTTTCATTCGGATGGTCGACAGCTATGATTCGATCCGTTCAAAAAGGATGTATTGATTGTGTGGAAGAATTGCTCCGGGCAGGGGGAAGAGTGCTGGGCCGCACACCTGATCGTAAAGGTGTATTGCTGTTGGCACATTCCATGGGCTTGGATGAAGTGCTGTCACTTTTTAAAGAATCACTGCACATTGAGAACCCCGGAGACCGGTTCGGTAAAGATACCTTTAACGATTTGTTGGCTCTTGCTCGGAATCAAGACTGGGAGGGATTTGAACTGTTTTTAGAGGCAGGCGTTCCCCCGAATATCCAAAATAAAGATCAAAAAACGTTGCTTCAGCTTATTGCTTCTAGAAATTATGAAAAACCGCTTCTTTCTGAATCGGCTGAACTTGCGGTTGCAAAGATGCTGCTTAAAAACGGTGCTGATCCGGATATAAAAGATACACACGGGCGTAGCGCATTGATGGCCGCGATACAATCCGGTGCAATCCTGATGGCTTATCATTTAATTGATTGTGGAGCTGATGTAAATCAGTTGAGTGACAAGAACTATTCCGGATTATATTATGCCGTGCACAAGAATGATGTTTTTCTTGTAAAGGAACTTCTTCAGGCCGGTGCTGATCCCAATGCCCGCACATCATTGGGCATGAACAGCTCTTCGGTTCTGGATGATGCCGTGAAAAAAGGTAATATCGAAATTGTCCGGTATCTTCTTGAATATGGTGCGATACCGGATATTACACAGGCAAGCGGTGCCAACATGATCCGCCGTGCAGTGGACGCATTGGACATACTTTCATTGCTCCTTGAGCATGGACTTGATTTAGACCGAAAAGATGCCTTTAATCGTTACCCCATAAGTTATACCTTGGATAAAAATCATGTAAAAGCGTTTGAAATCATTATTCTTTCCGGATCCCCGCTGTATCTTGAAGATTGGAAAGGACAACAGCCTCTATATTTTTGTGCAGAAAACGGATATGCCGATATCATTCGTAATGTTTTGAACCGCAACGATATTCAAGCAATTGATAAGACGTATTTGCGAAATTCTTTGCGAAGAGCAATCCGCCATGGTCGCATACAGGCGGTAAAAGCCTTTTTGGATAATGGTGTACGTCTGGAATATGCCTCTGAAATTGATACCCTGCTTCATTATGCCAAACCGCCAGACAATGACTCCGATGCCTTGCGCAAGATCCGCGTGCTTTATGAAAAGGTGATTCGGTAATTCCGGGGACATGCTGAATTGTTAACATGCCCCACGCAACAGGGCGCAATTCTGCCCTAACCAGCGCTATTTCAGTATCACGTCATTCTTTTCTTACAACCGTCGTTTTCGCAGACCTGACCGCAGGTCAGGGGTTGGGAATCCTGGGAGCGGATGCCGGCCCGGTATTCGTCAATGGCCTTGTGCAGGGTTTTTACCGCCAGCTGGATGCAGTGGTGTTTTTTGGTGGGCAGGTCCTCCAGCAGTTGAAAAATATCTCCGTCGTTGATCCGGCGGGCAAAATCCAGGCTCTGGCCTTTAATAAGCTCGACGGCGGCCATGGCGGCGGAAATGGCGCCCGGACAGCCTAAAACCTGATAACGGGCGTCGCTGATGATATCGTTATCGATTTTCAGGAAAATTTTCATGGTGTCTCCACAGGAGCCGAGCATCTCCGACATCTGGTCGGCGTCCGGCAGTTCTCCCATGTAGGGTTTTTCCAGGTAGTATTGAATGGCTTTTCGGGCATAGCCGGATTCGGCCAGCATTTTGCCTTCGCCTTCCAGCAGAGAGGTGTCGGCGATGTATTCCTTACTCATGGTTGATGGTACCTCCTGAATTTCGGTTTTTGTTCGCTGCCTGGATATGTCCTGTCTGTCTTATTCCAGGCACTGTTTGTTGACATTGCCATCAACAGGAACCGGGTAGCAGCCGTCAAAACAGGCTTTGCAGAACATATCCGCCGTGTTTCCGGTGCCGGCTACAGTGGCCTCCAGCAATCCCTCCAGAGAGAGGTAATGCAGGGAATCCAGACCGATATAGCTCCGCAGCTGTTCCTGATTCATGGTGGCCGCGATCAGTTCCCCCCGGGTGGAAAAGTCGATTCCGTAATAGCAGGGAAAGCGGTGGGGAGGACAACTGATGCGCATGTGGATTTTTTTAACCCCGATTTCCCGCAGAGCCTTGATCCGGGTCCTGGCGGTGGTGCCGCGGATGATGGAGTCTTCGATAATGATAATTTCTTTGCCCTGCAGCAGGTCCTTGACCGGGTTCAGTTTCACCCGCACGCCGAAATCGCGCATGTTCTGGGTAGGCTGGATAAAGGTCCGGCCCACGTAATGATTGCGGATCATCCCCAGCTCATAGGGAATGCCGGATTCTTCGCAGTAACCCAAGGCGGCGTAATTGCCGGAGTCCGGAAAGGGCATGACCAGATCAGCATCCACCGGGGCTTCCCGGGCCAGTTGCCGGCCGTGGGCCTTGCGCACCTGGTAGACATTCTGGCCGTAAATGGTGCTGTCCGGGCGGGCGAAATAGATGTATTCAAAGATGCAGAAGGTGCGGTGCCGGGGTGCCTCGGAAAAAAGGCTTTTGACGCCGTCTTCGTTGATAATGACGATTTCCCCGGGTTCCAGTTCCCGGACGAATTCGGCCTGAAGAAGGTCGAGGGCGCAGGTTTCCGAAGCCAGCACATAGTGGCGGTTCAGTTTTCCCAGACACAGCGGCCGCAGACCGCAAGGGTCTTTGATGCCCACGACTTCACCTTTTCCGGTCAGCAGGACAAAGGAGTAGGCCCCTTTCAGCCGGGCTACCATATTCAGGAGAGCCGGTTCAAAACCGTGCTGAAGATTTTTGATAAAAACGTGCAGGGCCACTTCACTGTCCATGGTGGTCTGAAAAATGGAGCCCCGGTTTTCCAATTCCTGTTTGAGAATATGGGCGTTGACCAGGTTACCGTTGTGGCCGATGGCATAGGACTTGCCCATGTGCTGCACGGCAAAGGGCTGGGTGTTGGCCAGTACGGAGCTGCCGGTGGTGGAATAACGGACATGGCCGATGGCGCTGCCGCCGCCCAGCCGGTCCAGGTCTTTCAGGTCAAAGACATCCGAGACCAGCCCCATGTCATTGCGGGCGTGAATGGCCCCGTCCCGGGCCACCGCAATACCGGCGCTTTCCTGACCCCGGTGCTGCAGGGCGTAAAGTCCGAAATAAGCAATTTTGGCGGCTTCCGGGTGCTCGTAGATACCAAACACGCCGCAGGCTTCCCGGGGTATATCGGGGGAACCGGTGGTTTGCAGTTTTCGTATCGTGGCTGCCATATCTGTTTCCTGTTCCAGCGAACCGCCTTTTTTGGCCGCAAAACGGAGCAAGGCGTTGTCGGCAACGGGTCTGTTTCGGCTTCAACCAGACGGCCCTATCGGTCCGGTTTGTTTTTTTGATATTTATCTGTTTTCAACGGAAAAAGCAAGGCCCGTTTGGGCAAAACATACTGTCATCTTACTGAAAAAGGGGCCGTTTTCCGGGTATCCGGAAAGCGGTGCGCCTTTTTTGCTTTTCATTGCTTTTTTTTCCATATTTTGATACGGTCATCTTTCCAAAAGTTGTTGATCCGGCACGATGGCACAAGAATGCATGAAGCGCATAATTTTGCGATAAGATGACCAGAACTTTTATGTTTGGCGGCAATGAAAACACCGGGGTAAGTCCGTTTGAAATAATCGCAAACGAACCAACAGGCTGAGGAACATGACGAAGCGCAATAATAATGAAAAAGACAGTAATGATGTCGATGTCCGCATTCATGAAAGTTTTTATTTTGACCGTACGCTGGATCTGCCCACCGTCATTAAGGAATATGACCGGGTGGAAAAAATTCTTCTGGATCTTCAGTATATGTCCTGCATCACCGTGCAGATCGAAGATTTGAGCAAAGTGGAATATCTTTACGGGAGCAACTCCTATAACTATCTTTTAAATCAGATAACGGTCATATTAAAGAATATCAAGGACCGGGAGTTCCGGGGGCAGGACATTTTTGTGGTGGATCTGTACGATCCCGATACGTTTGTTATTTTTTTGTCCGCACCCCGGGAGGACCGGACCCGGCTGGTTTATCATCTGGAAGATGTGGCCGAACGTATACGGATAGCGCTGGAGCAGGAAGTTTTTTACATGTTATATCCGTATCTGAAAAAGTATGCCAGGCCGAATATCGGATATGCGCTTGAAATACAAAATCCCATGGTCAACAATATGCGCCTTATCCGGCAGCTCGTGAGAAACGCCAAAAAGATGGGAGATTTCATGGCTGCCAAACGGAGTAACCTCAGCCGGTACGAACTGCAGAAAATTATTATTGAGCAGGATCTGCGGACGGTTTTTCAGCCCATTGTAGACTTGGAAACCCTCGAGGTTGTCGGTTATGAAGCACTTACCCGGGGACCGGACGGAACCGAATTTTACAGCCCGACATTGTTGTTTCTCCTGGCTAACGAGAGCGGTCTTTCTTTTGAGCTGGATCGTGCCTGTCGCAAAAAAGCCTTTGAGCGGGTCAGAGAAATGGATGTCGACAGAAAAATATTTGTCAATACCCTCAGCATGACGATCCACGATCCGGAATTTCGCGGTGTGTACCTGAAGGAACTGCTGGAGGATATCGAGGTAAAACCGGAAAACGTTGTTTTTGAGATCAGTGAGAAACTGGCCATCGATAATTATGATCTGTTCCGGGGGGCCATGAAGGATTATACGGATATCGGCATTGTCCATGCGGGCGATGACATCGGTACGGGATATTCTGATCTGGAACGGATTATGGAGTTGCATCCGGGTTACATGAAAATCGATATGTCTTTTGTTCATGAAATCGACAAAAGTTTCATGAAGCAGGAAATTGTCAAGGCATTGATGAATTTGAGCAAGAACATCAACTCGCAAGTGATCGTGGAAGGAATTGAAACCCCGCAGGAATATGAAACCCTGAAAAAATTGAAGGTTCAGTACGGTCAGGGGTTTTTGTTTGCCGAGCCGTCCAGCAATCCGGAAGATATCAATACCGATTTTGCGATTTCTTGAATTCAGCGCGGAATCCATCGTTTGAAACTCTTTTGGCTTTTTGCGGAAAACAAGGAAAGGCTTGCCCCGGGATAATAGCATGCCGGATTCGGATAAATATATTAAAGCCCTGGCGGAGATCAGCCGGGCCATCACCTCCGAGCAGTATCTGGAGGATATTCTCAAGCTGATTGTCATGGTGACCGCCAAGGTCACCGGAGTGGAAATTTGTTCCCTGTGGCTGATTGAGGAAGAGAAGGGTGCGCCGGTCATTCGTTTGAAAGCCACGCAGGCTCTGGATCCGGAATATGTGCAGGACCGCAGTCTGCATATGGACGAAGGGGTAGTAGGGTATGTGGCTACGCATAAGGTCCCCATAATTATCAAGAGGGTTCTGGAGGACGAGCGGTTCAAGGAAAAAGAGATGGCGCAAAAACTGGGGCTGGTCTCCATGGTGGGCATCCCCATGCAGATTAAAAACGAAGAAGTTATCGGTGTATTGAATTGCTTCACCGCCGCGCCGCATGATTTTCCCGAAACCGAAGTCAACCTGATTACCGCGGTTGCCAATCAGGCGGCGGTGGCCATACAAAATACCAAACTTATGGTGGACGCCGAAGTCATCCGGGAGGAACTGGAAACCCGGAAACTGGTAGAGCGGGCCAAGGAGGTGCTCATCCGCAAGCGGCACATGGAGATGGATGAAGCCTTTCGCTGGATTCAAAAGCGCAGTATGGATTCCCGCAAGCCCCTGCGGGAAGTGGCCGAAGCGGTGCTGTTGTCCGAAGATCTTTATTAATCATCGGAAACCGGGTGTTTCAAAATTTGAAACGCTCCGTTTATATATTTACTTTCAGCCACAACAGCCGGGCGGTTGTGTCCCCTTCATTTTTCCATTGTACGGGCGTAGTCGTCGTCAGATGGATAAGATCGCCGGGATTCAGAAAAGACTTTTCTTCTTCCAGAACAAGGGTGATATCTCCGGAAAGCAGATACCCCATTTCTTCGCCTTTATGGATGAAAAAGTGTCCGTTCAGGGTGGTGGCCGGGGGGATTTCAATCAGCCACGGGTCGAGCCGCCCCTCCTGTTGACCGGCAAAAAACTGCCGGGCCAGTAAATTTTTGGGTGCGTTCCCTGCAACCGTCGTGGCCACCGCTTCGGCCGCCGGGTAAATGATCCGGTTTCGGGCAGGCTTTGCCTCCGGCAGAAAATAGCTGATGTTAATCGAAAAAACTTCCGCAATTTTCATCAGGGCGGGCAGAGACGGATAGACCTGGTTGTTTTCCACCTGGGAAATGTTGCTGGGGGTAACACCCACCTGGCGAGCCAGCTCTTTCTGGGACAGTCCTCTCTGTTTCCGAAGCCTCTTTAATCGTCGTCCCAGGTCGATTCCCCCGGTGTGCAGGTTATCCGGATCCAGGCTGACCTGCAGGTCCTGGTGCCAGTATACGGTCGGCTGATTGACAATATTCAGGTTCCGTTTTTCCGCTTTTAAGACGGTCAGGTAGGTTTTACCCCGCTTTACGGTGAGATCCAGGGCCACCTGGGTGATTTTGTTGAAGTGCGCCTTCAGTCGCCCGGAATGGGCGCCCTTTTCCGCAATCCAGTAGGCAATGGTGTGCAGTTCATATAAACGGGGGCAGGCACTGGCGTAAAATTTCAGAATGGTCTCTTCCTGTCCCCACAATTCCTGCATGCCGGTCAGGCTTTCAAAGATAAAGCGGACATCTGCGGTCAGGGACCGGTGCAGGTCGTAAACGGCGTCGGTTACCGCTTCAATTTTTCGCGGATCCGGCAGGCAGATAATGCGGCAGGGAAAATCCGTTTCCGGCCGGTGGTAAAAGTTCAGAAACAGATCCGAGGATTCCCCTTTACCGTGGGTAAAACAGTCCAGTATGGTCAGATGGGGGGTATGGGCCAGTGAACCCAGTTTTTCCAGAAGATGCCGGGGGCTGCAGTCAAAGCTGAGGTAGATAAGGTGTTTGCAATCGGCCTTTGAGGCTTGTAGAAGATTAAGGCAGAAGACGGAGGCCAGCAGGCCGGCATCGTCATACCAGATAACATTGTCGCCGATGATGATTCCGCCGCCCAGAAGGCGGTCCAGGTCGGGGATGCCGGAGGTTACAAAATTGTTTGTCTGTGCCATGCCGGGTATCCGGTTTATGTTTTTGTCGAAGGTGCGGCTGTGTCTCCCGCCTGCCACATCTCCGACTGCAGGTAGGTCATCAGATTCTTGTCGCTGTTGGTGATTTTGAGTTTGCGCCGGATGTTTTCCCGGTGGCGGTTGATCGTGCCGATGGAGACGCCGCGGATCTCGGCGATTTCCTTGGTTTGCAGGCCGCTGCGGATCATGTTGCAGATGTTGATCTCGGTGGTGGTCAAAGACAGGTTGGTTTGGGACAGATGGTTGACAAAGGGAGAGACAAGGTCTTCCAGGTTGGTCCGCAACAGTTCCATATATTGTCTCTGGGACGAAGGCAGTTGCAGGATCAGTTCATGCAGAATCGGCATCAGCACTTTTTCCACATTGGCTTGCAGGTCCTGATAAATTTTTTGTTTTTCTTCTTCAATCCGGGTTAAGACGCTTCGCAAGGCGGCATTGGCCTCTTTGAGGGCTTTGCGTTCTACCATTAACTGCTTGTTGGATTCCTGAATCTCCTGTTCGGCGGCAATTCTCATGGCCACGGAGCCGATTCGTTCCGCCAGGGCATCCAGCAGAACCCGCTCTTCCCGTAAAAAGGGCCCTTCATCCAGCGGCGGGCGCTCTTCCCGGTATAAAATCATTACTTCGCCGGCGGGTTCATTATAGATGAAGATCTGCGATGATTGCCGCCACTGGGTCATCTGAAAATTTTTGCTTTTGTAGGTTTTGCCGTGCAGTATGATCCGGGCGCAGGTGATATCCGGGTATTGCCAGGAAAAGGGAAGAAAGTTCACCAGTTCCGCGAGCAGATCATCCAGCGAATCCGCATGCTGTTCCGCCAGTTGGGAGACTCCGTACAGGCAGTTCAGTTCTTTGATGCGTTCCCGCAGGGCCAGGGTCAACTGCGTGGGATCAATTTCATCATTATAGGGAATGCGCCAGAAGTCATACGGATTGCTGGCCCGGGCCCGGCTGTTTTGTTTGATTTGGCGCGGTGAAAACTTTTCCTGGTTCATTTTTGTTTTTATTGCATATTTATTATGTGTAAAATGTGTATACTATAAAGGTATTATAAATACACATATATTATTGGTATTTCATATGCATTTATAATGTATTTATTTCATTTATTTTGCCTCCTATGATCGAATTTGTCAATCAAAAGTTTATCATAAGGAGGCTGGTATGTTGCAATCGACGCTTACGCGAATTCTTGAAGGGCGCCGCAGTCAACCCCATCAACTGATCGAGGTTCTTCAAGACGTTCAGCAGCAGTTGGGATTTATTCCCGAATACGCCATGAGAACCGTGGCCGGGGAGCTGGGAGTGCCGCTGGTGGAAGTTTACAGTGTGGCCTCTTTTTATAAAGCCTTTTCTCTCCAGCCGCGTGGCAAGCATGTGGTAACCGTTTGCATGGGAACGGCCTGCCACGTAAGGGGCGCTCAGCTGTTGTCCAACCAGGCGCAGGGGCAGTTGGGGGTTGCGCCGGGAGAAACCACGGAAGACGGTTTGTTTACCGTGGAACATGTGAACTGTCTCGGCGCCTGTGCGCTGGGACCGGTGGTCACGGAAAACGAAACCTATCATCATCACATGACGCCGGGGAAACTGCGGAGGTTGATTGATTCCCGTCGCTCGGCCGGGGGCAAGGAGATACTATGAAAAAGGTAAAGACCGTTGCGGACCTGGAAGCCCTGCGCCAGCGGCTGGCGGCCGGGCGAAGTTCGTTTTCGTCTACCGTCGTTGTCTGCGGAGGAACCGGATGTCAGGCTTCTCGTTCTCTGGAGGTTATTGAGGCCCTGAAAACCGAGTTGACCCGTCAGGGACTGGATAAACAGGTGGCTGTACGTCGGACCGGTTGTCACGGATTCTGTGAGCAGGGGCCTTTGCTGGTTCTGGAACCGGAAAATATTTTTTACTGTCATGTAACCCGGGCGGATGTTTCGGAGATCGTGGAACAAACGATCAAAGGCGGGGAAATCGTTGAGCGGCTGCTGTATACGGATCCGGTTACCGGGCGGGTTGTCCGAACGGAAGGGGAAGTCCCCTTTTATACTGCCCAGGACCGGAATCTGCTGGCCTGGAACCGGCAGGTGGACCCCTGTTCCATCGAGGATTATCTGGCGGTTGGCGGTTATGCCGCGCTGGCCAAGGTGATTTCCGGAGTCTCTCCGGAAGCGGTTATCCGGGAAATTCAGAAATCGGGCCTGCGGGGCCGTGGTGGCGGCGGCTTTCCTACCGGCCGGAAGTGGGCCGAGTGCCGGGAAGCGCCGGGTGAGGAAAAATATGTTATCTGTAACGCGGATGAGGGAGATCCCGGTGCCTATATGGATCGTTGTGTGCTGGAAGGAAATCCCCATCTGGTGCTGGAAGGGATGCTTATCGGCGCCTGGGCGGTGGGGGCCGGCCAGGGCTATATTTATGTTCGCAACGAGTATCCCTTTGCCGTGGAACACAGCCGGGTGGCGGTGCAGCAGGCACGGGAGGTGGGATTGCTGGGAAAAAATATTCTGGGAAGTTCTTTTTCTTTTGATGTGGAGATCGCCCGGGGCGGTGGTGCCTTTGTCTGCGGGGAATCCACCGCTTTGATGGCCTCCCTGGAAGGCAAAGTGGGCGAGCCCCGGCCCAAGGATGTGCATACCGTCGTGGACGGCCTGTGGCATAAGCCCACCACCTTGAACAATGTGGAAACCTGGGCCAATGTCCCCGATATTCTTTTCAACGGCGCCAAGTCCTTTGCCGCCAAAGGTTCCCAAGCCAGCAAAGGCACCAAAATTCTGGCCTTGACCGGGCATATCAAAAATACGGGACTGGTGGAAGTCGCCATGGGTACGCCGATCAAGACCATCCTTTTTGATATCGGCGGCGGCGGGGTGGATGAAAAGCCCATCAAGGCGGTCCAGACCGGCGGCCCTTCCGGCGGTTGCCTGCCCGCGGCAAAATTTGATTTGCCGGTGGATTTTGATGTGCTGGCCGAAGCCGGTTCCATGATCGGTTCGGGCGGTATGGTGGTGATGAATGAATCTACCTGCATGGTGGATGTGGCCAAATATTTTTTGACCTTTCTGCAGGATGAGTCCTGCGGCAAATGTGTTCCCTGCCGGTTGGGAATCGATCGCATGCTGGAAATCATCACCGATATTACCGCGGGCCGCGGCCGGCCGGAACAGATTCCCCTCCTGGAGGATCTGGGCGAAACCATGAGGGAAACCTCTCTGTGCGGGTTGGGGAAGACGGCCGCCAACCCCGTTTTATCCACTTTGCGATATTTCCGGGAAGAATACGAGATCCATATTCATGACGGAAAATGCCCGGCCGGGGTCTGTCAGGCGCTGATTTCCTATTCGATTGATCCGGATAAATGTACTGCCTGCGGTTCCTGTAAAAGGGCCTGCCCGCATGGGGCGATTTCCGGTAAAAAGAAAGAAGTGCCGGTCATTGATCTTGAACTTTGCCAAAAGTGTGGAATATGCAAAAGCGAATGTAAATTTGATGCCATTATCGTTACATAAGGAGCGAAGGGACTTATGAAACAACAGATAACAGTGAATATTGACGGCGCGTTGATTTCGGCCCCCAAAGGCTCCAGTGTGCTGGATGTTGCCCTGGAGGCCGGGATTTGTATTCCCCACCTCTGCCGGGTTCCGTATCTGGAAAGTATCGGTGCCTGTCGTCTTTGTATTGTCGAGCATGTCGTTAACGGCCGGTCCAAGGTAACCACTTCCTGCACGCTGCTGGTCCAGGAAGGCATGGTGATTTTGACCAATACGGAAAAAATTCGTCGACTGCGCCGGAATATTGCGGAACTGCTGGTAACGGAAGCGCCCAATTCCCGCGTCATCCAGGATGTAGCCCTGCGCTGCGGGCTGACCGCTGTTCGTTACCCCTTTCGCAACAGCGATTGCGTGCTGTGCGGTCGCTGTGTAAGCGCCTGTACCGGCCGTTTCGGGGAAAAGCCCATTGGTTTTGCCGGCCGCGGGAAAAACCGCCGGGTGGTATCCCCCTTTCATCTGCGGGAAGAATTGTGTAATGAGTGTGGTCGTTGTATTGATCTTTGCCCCATGACCGTTACGCCCTGCGAGGGGCCCATGCATGCCGGCGAAGAACGATTGTGCGGAAATTGTGAGTCAAAAATACTGACCGAGGAGGCACAGTTGGGCCGTTGCATAAATTGTTATATCGGAACGGGTTTTCATTGTGAACGCGCGGTGGAATAAGCCGGTGGCGGGTGTTTTCGCATTTTTTCGAAAAATCAGAATCGGGAAGCATATCCGGCGGAGATTTTTTTGCTGTTTTATGCTTGACAGTGATATAAGAATAAATTATAAATATAAAATAAGATTAAGTAAGACTTAACGGCCGCTAGTATGTTTCGTACAAAGGCGTAAGAAATATAGCAGCGGCCGAGAGAAAAAGCGACAAAGACGTCGGTAGTTTTGTCTGTAGGTGGCTACAGGCAAATACCGGCGTTTTTTTTTGGGGTAAATGGAACGAACAGCGTAAGAGGAGGAAGAATGAGATTTTCAAAAAACAATGATGCACTCGGAACAACCAACCGGGGCAACCAGGCCGAATCCAGTTTGTGTACGCTCTGCCGGGCGGACTGTCAGGGTAAATGCGAAACCTGGATGTCCAGTATGGTCGGGCGGAAGCTGCTGTATCCGCGTGGCTTCGGACTGGTCACCGCAGGGGCCAACAATACCACGCATGTCGGCGTTTCTTATAATTCGCTCCGGATTCAGGGGTATGCCTACGGTTCTTATGGTCTGGCCAAGAATTTGAGCGACGATCCGGATGATTGTATATTCCCCAATGTGAATCTGGAGTCGTCGTTCGGCAAGCAGATCAAAACCAAGGTTCGTATGCCGCTGATGACCGGTGCGCTCGGCTCCACCTTTATCGCCACCAAATACTGGAATTCTTTTGCCACCGGCGGGGCCCTGAGCGGTATCCCGGTCGTCATCGGGGAAAATGTGGTCGGGGTGGACCGGAAATCCCAGATCGGCAAGGGAAAAGCCAGAAAGGGAAAAATCAAAAGTGCGCCGGAACTGGAACGGCGAATCGACGGGTATCTGCGCTATATGGACAAAGGCTACGGCGCTATTATTGTGCAGTTGAACGTGGAAGACACCCGTAACGGTGTGGCCGAGTTTGTGGCCGATAAATATGAAAACAAATGTATTATTGAACTCAAATGGGGCCAGGGGGCCAAGGACATTGGCGGGGAAATTCAGGTGACCAGCCTGGATTATGCCCAGTTTCTAAAAGACCGGGGATATGTGGTGGATCCGGATCCGACCAAGCCCGAAGTGAAAAAGGCTTTCAAGGAAGGTTCCGTTAAATCATTTGCCCGTCACAGCCGGCTGGGCGGAACCAACATGGGTACCGTGGAGCAGGTGCGGGAAGATTTTATGAGCAGTGTTGATTATCTGCGCAAGCTGGGTTTCAAACGAATTTCATTAAAAACCGGTTCCTACGGCATGCGGGAACTGGCCATGGCCATCAAGTTTGCCACCGAGGCCAAACTGGACCTGTTGACCATCGACGGCTCCGGCGGCGGCACCGGCATGAGTCCCTGGAATATGATGCAGAGCTGGGGTGTACCCTCAATCAATCTGCATGCCAAGGCCTATGAATATGCCGGCATGCTGGCGGCCAAAGGAGAAGACGTGGTGGATCTTTCCTTTGCCGGCGGCTTTGCCCTGGAAGATCATATTTTTAAAGCATTAGCGCTGGGCGCGCCGTACACCAGAATGGTCTGCATGGGCCGCGCCATTATGATCCCGGGTTTTCTCGGCTCCAACATCGAAGGTGCCCTGCATCCGGAAAAAAGAGAAGCTCTTTGCGGGAACTGGGAGAGTCTGCCCAAAACCGTTTCCACCATCGGAGAAAGAGCGGAAGAAATTTTTGCCGCCTATTTTGACGTGGAAAAGAAGGTGGGCAAAAAAGAGATGAAAAATATTCCTTACGGTGCCATTGCCTTCTGTACCCTGATGGATAAACTGTCCTGCGGCTTGCAGCAGTTGATGGCCGGAGCCAGAAAATTTTCCCTGGATCAGATCAGCCGGGAAGATCTGTTTTCCGGAAACCGGGAAACCGCCCGGGAAACCGGTATTCCGCATGTGGCCGATTACCATGACGAAACGGCCCGGAAAATTCTCAATTCGTAAGTAAGTAGTTGCTGTTTCTGCCATATGGCGAAAGGCCTTCCGTTTTGCGGAAGGCCTTTCTGCTTTTAACCATCAAGAACAAGTTCCACTGCTGCGCGAATCAGCACCTCTTTCCAACTGTTGTTCACCTCTACGTCAACCGCAATAATGTTTTGTTTTTGCACCTGACGCTTACCGGTAATCTGACCGGACAGAACGTTTGTTTCGCCAATATAAACGGGCTTGTGACAGCGGACGCAGACTGTCCGGATATTATCCGCGCCTCCGGCCCAGCGGTCCAAAACCTGCGGGATAAAGGAGAAGGTGTACACCCCCGCGACCACAATGTCTTTATAGATACCATATTGCCCGGAAAACAAAAAATTATTTTTGGCCGAAGCGACCTGCTGGTACGGAAACGTGCATAAACATGGGGGCCTAAAAACATTGACACCAAAGGGCGGCCCTGCTATAAGTTACGGCCAGGCAATGCCTTTTTATCTTTTTGGAGCTTGTAAAGTGAAGATCACGTACGACAAGGAGAGGGAGGGGCCGCTTCCCCTGGAAGGAATCCGGGTGGTGGAATACGGCGTCTTCCATGCCGGTCCCGGGGGCAGTGCCATACTGGGAGATCTGGGCGCCGAAGTCATCAAGATCGAAGCCGGCGCCGGCGATCCGATCCGGTTCTGGACTTCCGTAGCCGGCATCGATCTTTCGGCGCCGGGCGGCAAGAGCCTGACCAACGAAGTGGCCAACCGCAACAAAAAAAACATCGGCTTGGACATCAAAACCGCAGCCGGCCGGGAGATTTTTGAGGGCCTGATAAAAAAAGCAGATGTTTTCCTGACCAATCTGCGAAAACCCACCAAAGCCGAGCTGGGCCTGGATTACGAAACAATTTCCGCTATCAATCCCCGGATCATTCATGCCAGTGTTTCCGGCTATGGCCGAAACGGTCCGCTGGAGAATATCGGGGCTTTTGATCCGCTGGGGCAGGCCTGTTCCGGCCTGATGTTCGTTACCGGCAGCGAATATCCACTGATTATGCATATTGCCATCCTGGATCAGGCCACCGCCATCACCCTGAGCCATTCCATCATAACTGCATTGCTGGCCCGCGAACGGCAGGGGATTTCCCAGGAATTGCATGTGTCTTTATACGGTACGGCGCTGTGGCTGCAGGCGGTCAATCTGATGGTGAGCAACACCACCGGCGCCAATCCCTGTGTTTCCTCCGACCGTTTCCAGCATTCGCCCCTGCGCAATGTGTTCTGCTGCGGTGACGGCAAATGGGTGATGTGCACCCATCATCCGGACGAAAAATACTGGGCCACCTTCTGCCGTGTCATGGGAACAGCGGAATTACTGGACAATCCGGAATATACCGACGAGATGGGGCGGCCGCGCCAATATGCTGAACTGAACGCCATCTTCGACAAAGTGTTTGCCACGCGTACCCGGCAGGAATGGATGACCGACTTTATGGCCAACAATCTGATGTTTGCACCGATCCAGAAAATCGAGGACATCCGGGATGATCCCCAGGCACAGCAGAACGACTATGTGCGTCCCGGAGAATATCCCGGTCTGGGAAGACTCAGCATCCCCGGTTATCCTGTTTATTTCAGCCAAAGCCGGGCGGAAATTCACCGGCGCGCCCCGCATCAGGGAGAACACACCGACGAGATCATGCAGGAACTGGGATACGACATCGACAGTATCCAAACCCTGAAAGCGGAAGGCGTCCTGAAATAGTGTCTGTCGATAAGCGGTTTTGAACCAGGCATGCGCAGTTTTCTTGATGTCCGCGTTTCCGGAGAGGGGACCGGTTCGGGGCTGTTTTTTTCCGGCCGTATCGGTTGAGAAATGGAAAACGGTTTGAAAAGAGCGCGGTTTTGACAGGCCTGTTCAATTCTGGTAAAATTATTGCAGATGTTTTAAAGGCACCAATCGCGATTCTTTCATCTTTCCTTTGTGAGAGGGGGGCGCCAATGATAGAGGAAAATTTCACGGAAAATTTCAAATGGATCGCGCACAAAAACAAACGGATTCTCTGTACCAATTATTCCGGGCTCAGCGAAGAAGCTTATTGCCACACTGCGGATGCGGCCCGGGCCGTACTCATGCAGGAACCGGAAAATTCCGTTTTATGTGTGGCGATTGTGGATTCCGGGAGAGTCACCGAAAAAATTCGCCAGAAAGCGAAGGAGCAACGGGAAGTCACCCAAAAATACGTCAAGGCGCTGGCCGCCGTAGGCCTGAAAGGGCCGACCAAAATCCTGGCGCAGTTGATTTATAGAGATGTTTATTACGCCGGGACCTTGGAAGAAGCTCTGGACTGGCTGGTTGAACAGGATTAATTGTCGAAGAAAAAACAACCAGTTTTCCTCAGGTCAGGAAGGTCCGGATTCGGTTCAGCGCGTCCGGTCATCGGAGACCGGGCTGTTCTTTCCGCGACCGGAAAGCGCGGGTCAGTTTTCCGTGGATTGTATAAAGCGCCGGCACCACCACCAGGGTCAAGAAAGTGGCCAGCATCAGGCCGAAAATTACCACAATAGCCATGGAACGCCAGTACTGAGCGGATTCGCTTACCAGCGAGATGGAGAGTTCCCGGAAGTTTATGGAAACACCGGTCACCATGGGAAGAAGCCCCAGGATGGTGGTAATGGCCGTGAGCATGACCGGTCGGAAGCGCGTGGCCCCGCCGGCAATAACCGCCTGACGCAGATCCATGCCGTTAGCCCGCAGTTTGTTGATATAGTCAATCAACACAATGGCATTGTTAACCACCACACCCGCCAGAGAGATGATCCCCACGCCGGTCATAATGATGGAAAAGGGCGCGTTGATGATGGTCAATCCCAGAAAGGCGCCTCCCAGAGAGAGCAAGACAGAGGTCATGATGATAAACGGTTGTATCACCGAATTGAACAGAGTGACCAGAATGAGAAAAATCAGGAAAACGGCAATAATAAAGGCCTTGGATAGAAATGTTTTCGCCTCTTCCTGCTCTTCGTTTTCTCCGGTAAAGGTAATCTCATAGCCCCGGGGGAGATCAAAGCCGGAAAGCAGCTTTTCCGCCTGCATGCGCAACACACTGCCCGGCACCCTGGTTTCATCCACATTGGCTTCGACGGTAATAACCCGTTTATGGTCGATACGGGTAATATCACCGATACTGCCGGTATAGCGGATATCAGCCAGCGTGGTCAGGGGGACCACCTCGCCGTTGGGCGCCGGGATCAGAAGCTTGTGCAGCACCTCAGTGGTATAACGGTCTTTCTCGGGCAGGCGCACGCTGATGTCATAGTCTTCACCCGCCTCCCGGAAAGTGGAAATATTGACCCCGTTGAAAGCGGTCTTCAGGGCGTAGCCGATGGTGCCCGTGGAAAGCCCGAATTCCGAGGCCTTCTGTCGGTCAACCGTAACCTGAATGGAAGGAATCGATTCCACATAATCGTCCCGGACGTCCTGTATGTGGGGAAGTTGTGAGATAATTTCGCGGATTTTGCGGGCCAGCGTGCCCAGCACCTGGTAATCCGTGCCCGCGATTTCGATATTAACCGGCGCGCCGGTAGGGGGGCCCTGGTCTTCTTCCTTGATGGAAATCCGTGCGCCGGGAATGTGACGGACACGTTTGCGGATCAATTGTATATCTTCAAAAGTCGGGTATGTCCGATCTTCCAGGTCAATAAACTGGACGCCCAGGTGAGAAGCACTGTTGTTCGAAAAGATGCTGGTACTTGCTTTAAGGGCGCTGGTGGCATAGATATGCTCGACGTTTTCCAGGTTACTGGGGCCGTCAAAGATTTTTCCACCTCTGGTCCGGTGCGGTTGGGGAGCATAGGCATCATCATACAATTCCAGGGGGATATGATCGGTTATCTCCGGATGATTATTCATAACGCCGGAGATGGCAATTTCCACCCGGCGCACGATTTTATCAATGTAATCCAGATCGGCCCCTTCCGGGGGATCCACGTTGACATAAATGTTGTTGGGTTGAATCGTGACAAAAAACTCAAGTGGCCGTTCCACACCCACCACCACCAGCCATAATAAAACGCAGACAACCAGCATGCCGAAAGAGCCGCCCAGCACCTTGACGGGATTGTCCAGCACCTCGCCCATAAAGCGACTGTATAGCGTCAGTATACGGCCGGAAATCTGAACCGGTTTTTCGCCTTCTTGGGCAATTTCAGCGGCGGTTTTCGGGCTTTCGGAAACGTTGCCTCCGTCTTTGAGCTTCATAAAATAGGTGGTCAGGGCCGGATTGATGACCAGGGCCACAAACAGACTGGAGGAAAGGGTTACCACCAGGGTGATGGGCAGATATTTCATAAATTCCCCCATAATACCGGGCCAGAAAATCATGGGGAAAAAAGCGGCCACCGTGGTCAGAGTGGAGCCGATAACCGCGTAAGCCACTTCCGAAGTAGCGGACATGGCCGCCTGCAGCCGGGGCACGCCCTGTTCCATATAGCGGTAAATGTTTTCCACGATCACGATGGCATTGTCCACCAGCATTCCCAGGGCAAGCGTCAGCGAAAAAAGAACCACCATGTTCAGCGTTACGCCCAGGGCATAGAGCACAATAAACGAAATCAGCATGGAAAAGGGAATAGCCAGCCCCACCAGCAGGGCATTGCGGAATCCCAGAGAAAAGAGCAGCACCACCACCACCAGCAACAGGCCGGAAAGAATATTGTTTTCAAGGTCCTTCACCATATTGCGAATGTCTTTGGCCTGGTCCATGAGCTTGGTGACGACAATGCCGGGGGGCCACTGGACGCGGCGTTTGGCGATCAGGGCATCCACGGCCTCGGCAATGGTTATGATGTTCTCCCCGGAGCGTTTTTTGACCGAAATGTTGACGGCGTTGCGACCGTCCAGGCGGGAACGGCTGGTTTCATCTTTGAAGTCATCCACCACCCGGGCCACGTCTTTGAGATAAACGGGCCGGCCGTTATGGGTGGCTACCACCAGTCCGTATACTTCCTCGGGCGTGTCGAATTCGCCGGGTACGCGGATTTGAAACCGCCCGTCCCCCAGGATTACCGTGCCGCCGGTGGTATTCTGATTTTCCCCGGGTACCACTGTTTGAAAGGCGGTGATGGGGATGCGATAATAAGCCAGTTTATCCGGGTCGACCTCAATACGGATCTCCCGTTCCCGGGTGCCGGTGATTTCGGCTTCGAGAACACCGGCAATCGCTTCGATTTCGTCTTCCAGGTCATCGGCGATTTTTTTCAGGGTGCGCATGCTGTAGGGGCCGGAGAAAGAGTAGACCACGATGGGCCAGTCTGAGAAATTGACTTCGTAGACCGCCGGGTCGTCTTCCAGGTCGGTGGGCAGCTCCGGGGCCGCTTCGTCCACCTTGTTTCTCACCTTCTGCAGCACGTCATCAATATCGGTACCGGGGATAAATTCGATATCAATGTAGGAAAATCCCTCTGTACTGACCGACTTGATCTGCTTGACATCCTCCAGATTCTTGAGCTTGTTTTCTATCTGGATGGTGATGGACGACTCGATATCTCCGGAGGCCACACCCCGGTAGACAGTAGAAACAAAAACATGGGGAATTTCGATATCCGGCGCGCTTTCCCGGGGCAGAGCCAGATAACACCATATCCCCGTAAAAAGGATAATTATCGCCAGAACCACCACACTGACACGGTTTTTTATCGCGGTATCGGAAATAATCATTGCATTGCCATGGCCGGGTCGGAAACGTTCCGGGTAACCGTGACTTTCTGACCGTCGGTTATCTGTTTCTGACCAACAATTACGACATTTTCACCGAACGATAGACCGTCGGTAATTTGAACGGTAAAGCCTTCCCCAATCCCCAGGGAGACTTCTTGCACATGGACCACTCCGTCCCGTTCCACCATCACGGTATGCACGCTGTTGGAAGTAACGGCATAAAGGGGTAATACAACAGCATTTTCCACGGTCTGCTTGACGATATCAACCCGGGCGAACATATCCGGAAGGATTTCGGCGTTGGGGTTCTTTACCAGGATTTCCAGATTGTAAAGCCGGGCCATAGGGCTGGCGGTTTTTGATAGAAAGTGTTTTTTGCCGGAAAACGTCTTATCCCCCAGCGCATTGATGGTGACGGTAAAATCGGTCAGACGGCGCACGGCCGGCATGTCGGATTCGGGGATCCCCACGGATATCTTTATGGGATCAATCTGGAGTATCTCGGCCACGGCCTGGTTTATACCCAGTACCTGACCGGTCTCGATGAACACCTGGTTGATGATCCCCGAAATCGGTGCCTTGACAATGCAATGTTCCAGGTCCAGGGCCGCATTTTCCATGGCGGCCCGATAATTTTCCACCGTGGCGTTGATGGTGTCCAGATCTGATTTACTGGCCAGCTCCTCCTGGTAAAGTTTAAAAATTCGCTTCTGGGAAGCCAGCGCCGATTCCAGGGAGGCTTTGGCCGAATCATAGGCGTTTTGATATTTCCGGGAATCGATAACCGCCAGGGGCTCGTCTTTTTGAATCACCTCCCCTTCCCGGACTTTTTTTTCCATTACTTCTCCAGGCACCTGGGCAGCCACCGCCAGCTTGACCCACGGTTCAATGGTACCGGGCAGGTTAATACGATCCTGTATGGTGCGCGGGGCCAGCGTATACGTAACAACATTGACCGTAGCCTCCTGCTGCCCGAGTTCCGACTGGCGCCGATCCTTTACATCCGCTTTTCGCACAAAAAAAATAACCACAAGCGCGATCATCAGCGCCAGCACCACCCCGGCAAGAATACCCCACAGCAGCCTTCTTGCGGGTTTTTTAGCAAACGGTTCGTTTGTGTTTACAGTGTTCATTTGTCATCAAGTTCTTTCATAACGGTTTCCAGGAAAGCGCCGGTCACCTTTTCCAGGCGCGAAGACGCAACGGCGCAGTCGTACTCGGCTGCGGCCAGCTCCTTGGCCGCCTGGGTATAGAGGGTGTTGGCGTCGATTTTATCCAGACTGGTCGCCAGGCCGTGAGAAAACTGTTTGGCCACGGCCTCGAAATTTTCCCGGGCAAAGGCCAGTTTATCCGCAAGCGCCCGGCGTCGTTCCAGATGCGAAGAAAGATCGCGCCAGGCCTGTTCCACCTCAATCAGAATGTCTTTTTCCAGGGCGGTCCGGGCCAGCCGGGCCTTTTCGAGCTCAGCCCGGGCTGTACCCGTGTTGGCCTTGCGCAGACCACCGTCAAATATGGGCACATTTACCATAACACTGCCGTAGAGACTGTCTTCTTCCAGGGAAAACAGTTCCATTTCATCCGTCCGGGTGCTGGTGTAACCGGCCTCCAGGGAAACTGTAGGCCAGTAGGCACTTTTTTCCAGCTTGATCTGCGAACGGGCCATTTTTTCAGCCACTTTCCGGTTTTTTAAATCCGGCCGGGACGACAGGGCTCGATTTTGCAGGTCGGCCAGCGTTTTAACGGAAAGCGTTGTGATATCAAATTCTTCCGGAAGAGCCAGGGTGAATGGTTCTTCAATCCCGACCAGCCGCCCTAACGAGGATTCAGCCAGGTGGCGGGCATTCCGGGCGTTGGTCAGATCGGCGCGGGCACTGGACAGTTCGGCATCCACCCGGAAAATGTCCGGGCGGGTAACTTCGCCCAGCTTTATTTTGGCTTTGATGGCGCCCTTATGGCTTTCCAGACGTTCCCGGTTTTGACGGGCGGCCGTCTCCAGGGACGCGGCCCGGAACGTCTCATAATAGGCCGCCGCGACCTGAAACAGGTAGCTCTCCCGGGCCTCACGCAACTGGTATTCTTCGCTCTCGATATTGTCGGCGGCAATCCCGAAAGCCAATAATTCGCGGCCGTTCATGGTAAAGGTATAGTTGATTAAGCCGCCCCAGGTGTTGGACCATGCCGGCTGGAGTACATTGGCCTGGGCGTAGCGGGTATAATCATTAAAAGCCGATACCCGGGGCATCAGGGCGGAGAAGGCCGCGTCCTTATAGTTCTGGGCAATGGCCAGATCGATTTCGGCAATTTTGATGGTTTCCGCCCGTTTCAGGGCAATTTTATACAGATCGGTCAGGGTATAGGCGGCCGGCTTTTCCCGTGCCGGATCCCCAGTGGCAATTGTTGCGGTCAGTATTATCAGCAGTATAGCAAGTGTTGTCGTACGCATGTGTCAAATCCAGCAACGGCGTGTCGCCTCGTTCAAAAGGGCGGAGCCCCGATCGTCCAGGCAGTTGCGCCTCCTTGTTTCGCCCTGAAATTCCAATTTCGGTCAAAATAAACCTCATCCGGGGCAGGTTGTCAAGGAACGGATGAAGCATGCCGGGATTAACGGGTAAAATTCCATAAGGAAGGCGGTACTGGTATTCGGCTATTTTTAATACAAGCCGGCCAGCTGGGGAAGGAAAAGGGCCAGGGCCGGGAACAGGGTTAAAAGCAAGAGAATCAGAATATCCATAGCCACAAAGGGAATGGCCTGCCGGGCCACGCCGTCCACGCTGCCGCCCGTGAGATTGGCGGCGGTGAACAGGTTGACCCCCACCGGCGGGGTGGCCTGGCCGATGGCCAGGGCAGTGATGAAAATCACCCCGTACCACAGAGGATCGATATGAAAGGCCGCCAGCACGGGTATAAGCACCGGCATCACCAGATAGGAAATGGAAATGGCGTCAATGAACATGCCCAGAACCAGTAAAAGGAGGTTCACCAACAGGATCATGACCACCGCGTTGGGAGAGATGCGGATAATCAAATCCGCGGCCTGATCGATGAACCCCGTGACGGAGGCGGCCCAGGAGAAAAGGCCGGCAAAGGCCACGATGAAAAGAATGACCGAGCTGGTAACGGCCGCATCCGTGAGCGCTTCCAGAAAATTTCGGAGGGTCAGGGAGCGGTAGATGAAAACCGCCACGAAAAGAGAGTAGAACACGCTCACCACCGCTGCTTCCGTAGGGGTGAAGATTCCGGTATAAATTCCGCCCAGGATAATAAGCGGCGACACAAAGGCCCAGAAGGCGTTTTTTGCGGCTTTCAGGATTTCGAAAAGATTGCCCCGTCGGGTCATCCCCCGGTATCCGCGTTTTCGGGAGATGAGATAAGCCGTCAGGACTGTGGCCAGACCGATGATGATACCTGGAAGGATGCCGGCCACAAACAGGGCGCTGACCGAGATGTTGGTGATGCTGCCGTAAATGATGAAGGCGATACTGGGGGGGATGATGATCGAGAGATCCGAAGCGTTGGCGATGACGGCGCCGGCGAAATCCCGGTCGTACCCGTGACGGATCATGGGTGCCAGGAGAATCAGGCCCACCGCCGCTGTAGTGGCGGGTCCGGACCCGGACAGGGCCCCCCAGAACATGCAGGTGAATACGGCCACCATAGCCAGTCCGCCGACGGCTTTTCCTAATATCAGTTCAAAAAACCGGGCCATGGCAGCCGCCATCCCGGCCCTGTCCAGCAATACCCCGGCCAGGATGAAAAAGGGCACCGCCAGCAGGGGAAAGGAGGCAATGGAGGAAGAAAAATTGATTCCGACCATGCTGATCCCCAGGTCAAACAGGTAGAGGGTGATCACCGCGGCCACGCCCAGGGAGGTGCCGATAGGGATCCCGATCAGCATCAGCAGGAAAAATACCAGGATAAGGACGAGCATGTCCATCAGCGGGTCGCCTTTTCGGAGGCCGCGGCATTTTGCAGTTGGACCGCCGCGTTTTGATAGATACCCCGGAATACGATGATGGAAAGAAGCGGTACCCCGGTATAATAGATCCATACCGGGATGCCGAGCCCCGGAGAAGTGGCCTGAAAAAGGGTAATTTCATCATAGATGGCCTGAATGATGAAGAGGTCCACCACAACAAAGAGGCCGGTACTCAAAAGGGCGGAAAAAATCACCACCGCCTTTTGCAGACGGCGGGGAAAGACGTTGAAGAGCGTGGTCATGCCGAGTTGGGCGCTCCGTTCAAAGGCGATGCCCGCGCCCGCCACTGTAAGCCACACAAAGAGATTAATGGTGATTTCCTCGGTGGCGGCGATGGAAAAATGGAACAGATAGCGGCTTACCACATTGGCAAAGGCGATGACCGCCATGGCAAACAGCAGGACCGCGGCAATCAAGTGGACGGGCCGGAAAACGTTGGCAGCTGTCGGTGTTTTCATTTCTCCGCCATATCCTGCCGGGCCTTCTCCACAAAACGCTTCCCGATTTTGCGTTCCCATTTTTCAAAGGCGGGCCGGGTGGCTCGGGCAAAGGCCGCCTGTTCTCCGGCGGTGAGCCGGGTGACGGTCATCCGGTTTTGTTCCAGCAGGGCAATGGGGTCGGGATGTTCCGGCAGATGGTTGAATTCGTTTTTGAGAATATGAAGAGCGCTTCCCTCATCCAAGCCGGCCCGGCACAAGGCTTTTTCAAACCGGCCCGCCTCTTGCGCTGCTGCAAGCAATGCCTCCCGGATGTCTTGAGGAAATTTATCCCATTGCCGTTTGTTCCAGTAAAAAATCAGGGGGTCGGCCAGGTAGTTCCAGAAGGTCACCTGCCGGTGGTACTGCCAGATCTGCACTGCCGACAGCACCGCCGCCGGGTTTTCCTGGGCGTCCACCACCCCCTGCTGGAAGGCGGTAATGGCGTCCCCCCAGTTCATATTAACGGGATCGGCCCCGAGGCTGCGAAAAATGTCAATGAAGACAGGACTTCCCACCACCCGCACTTTCATGCCCGAAATGTCCCGGGGATTGCGTATGACCGTTTTATTGTTGGTAATCTGGCGGAAACCGTTTTCCCCCCAGGCCAGAGGCATGAGCCGCTTTTTTTTCATGGATGCGAAAATCGCTTGTCCGGTCTGTCCCTGCTCCAGCCGGTCCAGGTTTTCATAGGTGTTGACGAAAAAGGGCAGGGAAAAGATATTGCACTCCGGAATCACGGGGGAAATATTGATGGTGGAGTCAAAGGCGCAGTCGATCACACCTTTGGCGACGAGCTGGGCGGATCTGAGTTGGGCTCCCTGGAGAAGAGAACTGCCGTAATACGGTTTAATGTTGATCCGGCCGCCGGTTTTTTCCCGCGCCAGGGCCGCAAATTTCGCTGCCCCCCGGCCCCAGTAAAAATTGGGACCTACGGTTACCTGGAGTTTATATTCCTTTTTTAATTTTCCGGCATGGACCGGGGAAGTCAACAAACCGTTTCCCAACAGCGGGATGACGGCCAAAAGCAGAATCATCCGGCACCTTGATCGCCTTGAGAAAAATCCCATGAGAAACTCCTCTGAACGCCTTCTGTTTGGCAGGGAAGGCCTACTCATACCCACCTCCGCCCTGAAATTTGAAATGCTGTTTCTTTCCTGCAAAAGGTTGAGGCACAGGAGCACCAGAACCATACCAAATATGCCTTGGTGTCCATGACACTATAGCAAGGCCCGGCTCAGGCAGCAACCCTTTTCCAGCCTTACTGTATTGATGGAGACTGTGAATTCACAGGTTTGATGAAGATCATAGGGAAAGGTTGTTAATTATTTTTCTTGACAGGGAAAATTGGATTGTATAAATTACAGTTCTCTGTTTGGGTACGTGTATGCGTTTAATAGGGAACTCCGTGAAATTCGGGGACGGGCCCGCCGCTGTAATCGAGGACGAAGGCCGCAGAACGCCACTGGTCATTGGTTGAGACTGGGAAGGCGCGGCTGGTAGGATGATTCGAAAGTCAGAATATCTGCCCGAGCGGTAGGATCACGGCTGCGTGGACGGCGCCGTGTCTGTGCATCATCTGTGGATAAAAAGGGAAATCCCGGATCGATTGTATCGATCCGGGATTTTTTTTGGAAAAATGGAGATCAGCTTATGGGGACAATCTATCAGCGTCTAACCAGGGTAGGCTTCAGAGGAGGCTTCAGGGGAGGCATGCTGGCCGTGGGAATCATGGCGGTTTTGGGCGGGTTTTTGTCGCTGGGTTGGGCCGAAGAGCGCATTGAACAGCCGGTCAAAGAGGCCATTGACATCCGCCAGAAAACCCAGCAGGAGGAGGAAGCCTGGCGGCAGGAAAAGCAGACGCGAGTGATGCGACTCAAGCAGCTTGAGGCCGAGCAAAACGCCCTCAGGCAGGAAATGCAGGCCCTGGAAGCCGATATTCGGGCCACGAAGGATCGCCTGGCGGACAAAAAAAACCAGTTGGACGATATCCAACAGATTTCAGAACAGATTCAACCGTTTCTGGATGAACTGCGGAGCCGGTTGAAAGCCGGTATCGCGGCCGATCTGGCCTTTCTGCCGGATGAGCGGCAGGAGCGCATGGAAAAAATGGAAAAGCTGCTGGATGAACCCGATGTGGAGAGCAGTGAAAAATACCGCAAGGTGATGGAAGCCCTGCTTATTGAAGCCGAATACGGATTTACCACCGAAGTTTATCAGGACATCATCACGATTGAGGGGCAGAAGCGGCTGGTCAATATTTTCCGTCTGGGCCGCATCAATCTTTTCTATCTGACCCTGAATCGCGAAAAATGCGGTTTCTATAACATCGCCGAAAAGCAATGGCAGCCGCTTTCGGGTCTTCATCTGGCGGAAATCGAGACTGCGGTTGATATCGCGACCAAACGCGAAACCGCTGAACTGCTTACGCTGCCGCTGGGAAGGATCGTGACACCATGAGACGGAGCATCCGACCAATCGTATTATTATTGCCGCTGTTTTTCGCTGCCTTTATCGCCCCGCCGATGCCAGACGCCGCCGAGGATATGCGGGCGCTTTCCATAGAAGCCCGGGAGGCCAGGGAGGCTCTGCGCAAAAAAATCGCCGCGGAAAAGGCGGCCGCGGAAAAGGCGGCGGCCCAGAGCCGGGCGCACATTGCCAGGGATCGCGAAAAACTGGAAACCGCCATTACCGGGATGAAGGCGCAGAACCGGCGTTTGAAGGAAACCATAGAAAATTTGACTGCGGAGAAGAAGCGCCTTGCTGCCACCGAAACCACGGTGACCGACGAGCTGACCGAAAAACAGGGCATGGTCAAGGAGTTGGTGGGGGTTATCCGGATCAACGCCAAGGATATTGACACCCTGATTTCCAGCAACCCTCAGACCGCCCTGAGTGGTTCTCGGCCCGAATTTCTGGCGTCTGTGGCCGAAAAGTCAAAATTTCCCGGCATGTCAGAAGTGCGCGGCATGGCGGATGCTCTGTTGGAACAGATTCAGGAAACCGGTGCCGTTATCGTGAAAAAAAGTACCATGATCGATCGTGCCGGCAAATCGGTCCAGGCGGATATCCTGATTCTGGGACCATTTACCGCCGCCTACCAAAACGGCGGGGAAACCGGGTTTTTGAATTATTCTCCGGCCGGCGGAAAACTGTATGCGCTTTCCCGCCTGCCCTCGGGACGGATGCAATCGCAAATCGAAGACTACATGGCGGGGGAAACCGACCGGGTGCCCATTGACATTACCCGGGGAGCGGCCCTGCGGCAGTTGACCCATGCGCTGAATATCTGGGAGATGGTGCCCAAGGGGGGGCTGCTCATCTGGCCCATTTTATTCATCCTGGGGATCGGGCTGCTTATTGTGGGCGAGCGGATTATTTTTCTGACGCGCAGGCGTCTGAATCCGGACAGCCTGATCAACCGGATCGAGTTCCTGGCCGCTGACAATCAATGGCAGGCCTGTGCCAAGGCCTGTGCGGCACATGAAGGAAAACCCGTAGCCCGTGTCTTAAAGGCGGGGATAGATTGTGGCCACATGGCTCGGGAGGAGATGGAAAATGCGCTTCAGGAGGCCATTCTGCGGGAAATTCCTTCCATGGAGCGGTTTCTGTCCACCCTGGGCATGCTGGCCGCCATTGCGCCGTTGCTGGGACTGCTGGGGACGGTGACCGGCATGATCGACACCTTTCATGTGATTACCCTGCATGGTACGGGGGATCCGCGGCTCATGTCCGGCGGCATTTCCGAGGCCCTGGTTACCACCATGTTGGGACTGGCGGTGGCGATTCCGCTCATGCTGGCTCAAACCCTGCTGAACCGGTCCGTGGACAAGATTATCGGCCAGATGGAGGAGAAGGCGGTGGCCCTGGTGAATATCGTTTACAAAAGCCGGGGGGCGGCGTGATTCAATTTATCTGGAACCAATACCTGGCCCTGGAAGAATATCTCCGTACCGGCGGCCTGGCCATGGTGCCGCTGGCCATGGTGAGTCTGGTCATGTGGTTGCTCATCATCGAGCGGATTCTGTTTTTTCGGCGACTGTATCGCAAAAACATGAACGCTCCCACGGCCTGGGAGCATGTCCGGAAAAACCGGATGCCCGATCCGGCGCAGTACCGGGGGGCGGTATCTCTGCTGGTGGCCCGCTTTCTGGATCGGCGCAGCCACGAACAGACCCTGGACCGGTTTATTCTGGATGAAACCGTTCTGACCCTGAACCGGTCCTTAAACGACTACCTGGCCGTGATCGGCGTTTTGGCGGCGGTGGCCCCGCTGCTGGGACTGCTGGGGACGGTCATGGGGATGATCGATACTTTTGACATTCTGGCCGTATTCGGCACGGGCAATGCCAAGGGGATGTCCGGCGGCATTTCCGAGGCCCTGGTTACCACCCAGACCGGTTTGCTGGTCGCCATCCCCGGCCTTTACATGAAAGGGTTTCTGGATCGGCGGGCGCATAATCTGAAGCAGCATATCGCCCGGGTCGGGTATTATCTGAGACGCAGGTTATAAAAGAGGCCCTTGTAAAGTCGTCACTTTTTACGAGGCCATCATAAAAGGGGAATCATCCCTGAATTCCGTTAAAACGGACGAATAGGATGAAGGTTCAAAGAAAATGCTGAACATCACCAACGCCAGGCGAAACCGGCGGGAAGCCACGGAGCTGAACATCACGCCGCTCATCGACATGGTGTTTATCCTGCTGATTTTCTTTCTGGTGAATACCAGTTTTGTCAAAGAAACCGGGGTTGACGTGTCCCGGCCCACCGCGGCCACGGCGTCCACCAGGGAAAAGGCCAGTATTCTCATCGCCGTGGATGAAAGCAACCGGGTATTCATGGATCAGCATGAGATTGATGTCCGGGCCGTGCGCGCCAATGTGGAGCGCGCCCTGGCCGAAAACCCGGAAAGCAATGTTATGGTCATTGCCGATAAGGACAGTGACACGGGTGTGGCCATTGAAGTCATGGATGGCTGCCGTATGGCCGGGGCGGAAAACGTTTCTCTGGCGGCACGCCTGCCGGAGTGAGGTTTTAGCAGTTGGTGTAAGCGGCAAGAAGCTCATGTCAGACAAACGACGACAAAACAGGCATTACCTGGACGATATCACCAGCTACAACCGGCTGACATGGGTGGGCGCTGTTGCGGCGGCTCTGGGGCTGAACCTGCTCTTGTTTCTGCTGATGCCCCGGCTGATGCACCAGTCGCCGGCGCTGCCCACCATTGAAAAGATCGTCCCCAATGTACAGGTGACCCGCCTTCATCGGCCGGAACAAGAGAAAAAGCGGGAGATCAAGCCGCCTGAACCGCCTCCCCCTCCACCGGAAACAAACGCTCGATCAGCCCCGGATCGACCGGCAAAACCGGAATTGAAGATGCCCTTTGAGATCAACCCCCGGCTGCCCAGCGGCCCCAATACGCTGAACCTGCCGCCCTTGAAAACAGGGCCCATGATGCCGGGCAACGTCAATATTTTCTCGGAAGGCGAACTGGATGCGCCGTTGACCGTTCTGGTTCGGATTCCACCCGTTTACCCCCTGCGGGCCAGGCGTCTGGGCATCGAGGGCTGGGTCAAGGTTTCCTTTTTTGTTAACAAATCCGGTAAGGTGGAGAACATCAGGATTCTGGAGGCCGAACCGGAGAATGTCTTTGACAGCAGCGTCCGGCAATGCGTCAGCCGGTGGCGTTTTAAACCGGGCACCATTGATGGAACCCCGGTGACCGCCAGAATGATAACCACGATAAAGTTCAAGCTTGAGTAATATGACCAGAACAGGCACCATAATCATGACGGGCTTTTTACTGGCAGTATTGTCCCCCGTCATTCTTTATGCCGGGGGCCGGACCCTCAATAACCTGCCGCCCCGGGTGCGCCTCGCCATTGCCAGGGTCAATCCCCTGCTGATGGAAGAAAATTATCGGCAGGCAGCGGACATCCTGGAACAATATCTGGCCCCCAAGGCCCCGGCCGATGAAACCGATGCCAGCGGCTATCACCACCCGGAAATCTATTTTGTTCTTGGTAACTGTTATCTGATGCTGGCGCGATACGAAGAAGCGGAGGATGCTTATCGGAAAGCGGTCCGTCGTGATCCGGCGCATACGTCGGCCTGGTTGAACCGTGCCCGAACGCTCTATGAAATGAAGAAGCTGAAGGAGGCGGGCCACTGTTTTGTAAAAGCCTATGAAACCGCGACGGAAAAGAAGCCCGACCATCTTTACTATGCCGCGCTGTCCTGTCTTATGGCCGCCGATCCCGAACAGTCCCTGACCCTTTTTGAGCGTCTGATGGCGGCCCATCCCTCGGCCATGAAACCGGAATGGAAGGAGAACCTGGTCCATGCGCTCCTGGCCGCGGACCGGGCCAGGCAGGCACTGCCCCATATCCGGGATCTGGTGAATGTTTACACTGGAGAAAAGCAGGTCCAATGGCAGGAAATTCTGCTGTATCAATATGTTCAACTGGAAATGAAAAAAGCCGCGCTGGACCTGGCGCGCTCTTTGACCCAGAGCGCTCCGGAAATCGACAAATGGTGGAAGGCGCTGGTCAGCATCCATCTATCCGAGGGGCGCTACGAAAAAGCGTTGGCCGCCCTGATTCCCTACAGCTTTCTGACACCTTTGACCCGAAAGGAAAAGCAGCTGATGGCCGATCTCAGCCTCGAGCTGGGCATTCCCGTAAAAGCTGCGCCCGTGTATGAGGATTGTTTGAAAAAATCGCCGGATAAGAAGCTGCTCCGGCGCCTCGCCCTGGCGTATCGTCAGCTCGGCCGGCCGGAGACGGCACTGGAACGGATTGCCGAATTCCGGAAAAATTCGAATGATGTGGACATGCTGTTGCTGGCGGCGGAATTGCACTATGCCCTTGCGCAATACACCAAAGCAGCCGCTGCTTACCGGCAAGCCGCTGAAGAGTCGGGGGAACACCGGGGCCGGGCCTGGCTGATGGCCGGGTACGCCGCCTGGCAAGCCGATCAACTGACCGCGGCTCAAGAGGCCTTCGTCCGGGCAGCGGCGTATCAAAGCCAGCAGCAGTCGGCCCGAAAGGCCCTGAAGGAGCTGAGAAAGGTTATGGAGCATCGATGAATACGCCGATGCTGTTTATGATCGCTGCGGGATTTTCCCCTTTGATTCTGATGGGCACAATTGAGAAAAATCCGGGCACATTGTGGTTATTCCGTATTTTGTTTTAATGATTTCATCTTGTTAAAAAAATAGACGGCTTTTTCTGTGTTTCCCAGGGATTGGTAACTGGAGGAGAGACTGCAAAAGCAGAAAAGCGTGGCTCTTTGTGTGGATTCCGGGGTCATATTTTTCGCAATAAAAGTATTTTCTTTTAATTTCAGTATTTTAAGTGCGTGTTCAGTCCATTTCACAGAAGTTTTCAGAGCTATTTTTGCCACGGCTGAATCTGAATTCATTTTCTGTTCACTCAGCTCACTGTAAATGGAGCCTATCATAAGGTACGGCACTGGATTCTGCGGACATTGGTCAATCGCATTTTTGAAATAATCAATTGCCTTTTTGTGTTCTTTTTGTTTTTTAAGCCGGTTGCCCTTATTTACATATTCTGAACTTAGCTCCGCATTCTTACAGCCTCCGAGACTTAAGAAATAATCAAGCTTCTGGTTCGCAATGGCAGTAAACCAGGCCTCGGACGGATCAGCAAAAGCATCAGATCCCAGGAAAAAAGTGGTTATCAATATCAAAATGGTTGCTTTTTTTAATAAGCGTTTTTGCACCGGATTCATTTGTTCCTCCAACCCTGAAAATACAGATCATTTTTGTTGCCGTCAGAAAACAGAGATAAAAATAAAATCGATTTTTAGCAAAACATTATATAATTATTATTAGGATAATATTATCAAAATATGTGCTATAAGTCAATCAATTCCCGGCTGGCACCTGTAGATAGCGGTTCGGGGTTTTTATAAAAGCGAAAAAGTTGATTTTCCTGGTGCCCCCGGCAGGAATCGAACCTGCGGCACATGGATTAGGAATGGGCAACTGGAACAGATTGATTTTTCAATAAATTTTAATATTTTGAATTGATGAAAAATTTTTTCGTACTTTTGGTTTCGTTTGGTTTTGTTTGTTAACTTTAGGCTCTGACGGGCACAATTTAGGGCACAGCTCAAAATATCAACAGGTGGCTGAACACTATCGGGAATTAGATCAGGGATGTCGTCATCATTAAAAGTTGACTACATCCAGCCAAGCACATTAACAAAAATAATCCATAAAATCACATTAGCGGTAAGTAGGCTGAAAAAAAGAATCGCTTTGTTTTTTCGCCGCATGTTGTCATGAACCCAGGTCGCAAGAAAAAAAGGAGCTGTATACGCAATAAAAATAAATTCGACATGGGGCCAACTCCAGTATTTATACTCCCAGACAAGAATGCCAAAACGATTCAACGCCAATTCAACCAGCACACAAAAGACACCCATGGCAACGGGAATAACTATTCGATTAGGAACCCCCAGAATATTCGAGTGTTTGTCCACCTCAAGAAACTTCGCGAAGATAATACCGGCCGTACAGAACATCAGGGAAATTTCAATATTAACCCCCACCAGTATGACAAAGGAAGAATTTTTCGGTGTCATCCAGAGCCCCGCGTACTGGCTGAAATGCAGGACTAAACCATTGACATACTCAGGCAGAAAAACAGCTGCGGAAAAGATCAGCCCTAAAAGAAGGTTGTCCCAAGCCTTTCTCTGTATTTCTACCGCATAAACATATAACAAAAAAGGGATATACAGAATAATGTATGACTGAAAATAATCCGTACTTCTTAAAACGTCGAGGGTTTGCAATGTCGCTTCGGTCATGGCCCACCTCCATCGGTGTTACTTTACCGTCTTTTCACTTGGGTACTTTTCTAACGCCACATGATAATAAGGATCAAATATCTAAAAAATCGTCAAGCAGAGTATTGGGTGCGCTCGATTAACTCTGTTTGCATGTTTTTGTTTAATTTTACAAAGTAGGCGTTGTACCCGGAAATTCTCACTATCAGCCACCGGTAATCATCCGGGTTTGCCATGGCATCTTTCATCATGTCCGTGCTGACCACGTTGAACTGCCACTGCATGCCGCCAATGTCAAAATATCCGCGGAGGTAGCTTGTGAAGTTATCCAATGTTTTTGCATGAGATTCATTCGGGCCGGGAATTAGTTTGACGTTGAACGCGATGTTATTAGGCATCTTGAGATGGTCAAGGCCCGCTACGGATTGGAGATTGGGGAGCAGCGCCTCGGAAGCGCCCGGGGCGGGCGTCAGACCCGGGGTGAAGGCCTTACCTTTTTTGCGTCCCGAAGGCAGGGCACCGGAAAGCATTCCAAACCCCACATGGTAGCTGATCGACCAGTATCCCGGAAGGTATTTTCCGCCGCGATAGTTTTCGCGGGAGTTGTAAAGATCATACACATCGTCCATAAGGTTCTGGGCGATTTTTATTGCTTCAGTATCTCCTGAGCCGAATTTAGGCACGCGTTTTATCCGGGCCACAATTACTTGTGATTTTTGATCTTCAAAATCATTTTCCAGGGCCTGCATCAATTCATCAAACTTGATGGCTTTTTCTTCATAAACAAGTTTTTTTATAACCATGAGGCTGTCCACCACGTCCGTGATTGAAACCAGGGCGACCCCGGATGAGTTATGAACCGCGCCGCCGTTGATTATATCCTTCCCTTTTTCCATTGGTCCGGCAAACATGGCGGACAATAAGGGGGTGGGGTGAATATATTGATGGGCTTGTCCAAGCAGGTCGTTTATTTCTATGGATTTTTCGGCAAGGAAATTGAACTGGGTCTTGTAGGCGCTTAAAAAATCATCAAAGGTCGGGAAATCATGTCTTACCTCGCCGGTCTCAGGACCTATCTTTTCCCCCATGACCGGGTGAACCCCGTTATTTAACGCCATTTCCAGCGGGGCCACCATGTTCAGAAGCATGCAGTTGGTATGGCCGTAGTGTTTCCCGCATATTGTGGGCTCAACGCATCCCGTGGCGCCCCAGTCCCTGGCGTCTTCGATGGGAATCCCCTGGTTGGTCAGGGCTTCAATCATGGCCTTGTCGTTGTGGACAATGGGCGAGGCGTGCATGTTGACGTTCACTTCACACAGGCGCCGGAGGTACTGGTCTGAGTTGACGCCCGGGTAATATCTGGCGTTCATGTTGGGGTCTTGAAAACAGAGCATCTCCGCGGCCTTAAGGATGACATAGGTCATGTCGCAGACCGCGTTATCTCCCTTTCTGTCCACCCCGCCAACCGTGACCGTATCATCCGAGGAGCTGCCGCCGAAAAGCTTGTTGCCAACATTGGGGATCAGCGGATCGTGATCGTTGAAGCGAATAAAAAGGTTCCCCACCAGTTCGATAGTTTTCTTGACAACTTTTTTTCTGTCTTCTTTCGTTTCGGCCTGTGACATGTCATTGGCAAAATAAGGCTGTAGCAGCCGGTCCAATCTTCCGATAGACAGGGCCGAGTTTGCGTTTTCAAGGTGCAGGCAGGTAAAAGTGATCCAGATGGACATGACCGCTTGATGTACGGTTTTGGCCGGATTGGCGGGGACCTTACGGCAGATGCGGGCGATCTCCTTAAGCTCGTCTGCGCGCTGTGGGTCGTCATTTGTTTTGTCCGCCAGTCTCATTGCTTCATCAGATAAGTTGTTGGCATACGCCAGCACGCCTTCAAGTGCAATCCGCAGGGACTCGTAAAAATCCATGGCTTCCGCGGTATCAGCCTGACCGGCCTTTTCCCCGGCATCTTTTAATGTTTTTTTCAGGCCTTGACTGAGCACCATCTCAAAATTGGGAATCGTGTGGGAAATGGCGTTATTTTTCATCATGAAATAAAGGACAAACCGCTCCTCAAGCTGCTGGGACAAGGGGTTATTGTTTTTCTTGCGGCAATACTCCCTGACGTTGCGGTCGACCCAGAAGGGGAAAACTTCGAAGTTAAGGATGTCTGCGTCTTCAGGGGAGAGATCGTTAGGGTTTAGTCCCCGGTTGCTGATGGTGGAAAGCTCCGGCCAGATGGTGGTGCCGATAAACTCCGGATAGACAGGTACCCCGACCTCTTTTGACGTGGTAGAGCCTGCCAGAAGATTTTTGCCCCAGATCACAGGCTTTTTATGAGCCATTACATAGCGCATGGCCCGTGCCTGCCGCAGGCCGGGATCAAGGGCGTTTCCCCGGCTGTTTTGTTCAAAGCCATTCTCCCTGAAATAGCGGGTCACTAAAAACGCCCGTTCCGGGCAGATGGCCGGCTTTTGAGAAAACCGCCTGTTCTTCAGATACTTCAGGCGGGGGAAATCATCAAGGCTGTATTCGCCCCAAAACGGGTCGTTCAGAAATACAACCTTGTCGATTTTTTTATCCAGGATTTCATTGATGATTTTTCTTGCTCTGGGGCCGGAGTCAATGTCAATCGCCGGTGCGGGAAGACCAGCCTCCTTTTTTGGGGCCTTCTTGTTGAGCGATCTTGTCAGCAGGGTTGTCATATAGGAGAACTTGGTGAGGCAGGCCATGTTTCCGGTATAGGACATTTCGTTGGTGAGCAGATAGTTGAGCGATTCTTCCGGATTCTTGTCAAAGATTTCTGCCAGGGTTTCCTTGTCCTTGTAGAATATGGTGATATCCGGGTCTTTAATTACGCCTGAAGCGGTTTTCACTTTCCCGTTTTCAAACACCATGAAGATGTTCACCTTGCCGTCACGGGTTGAGAACTGGTATCTGGCGTTAAAAACAAAGCCGGTTGATTCGTTTTTGATTTCAGCCCGCATCTTTTTGCTGATTTTGAACGAAAGGGCCAGAAGTTGGAGGGATAATTTAAAGGCCTGTGTCCTGGCTTCAGTCTTAAGCTTACCGGCCAGGCTGAATCTTTGAAGGCTTCTGGTAATATTTGTTAATGGCGTGGTTTCGGGCATAGGGCCTTCCCCCCTCAAGCTGCTAATCGTTAAAGTCCTCGGGGGCCATCTCAAGGGTGAGTTGGTCGCCGTCCATGAGCCGTTGCGAAAGACCCTGTACTTTGGGTAATTCGTAACGGAAAAAATACCGAAAGGCATAGAGTTTGCCCTTATAAAAGCTCTTGTCTTTTTTAGATGTCTTGCCTTCAAGTGCCTTGCTGGCGGCAATCGCCTGGAGCAGCCACTGCCAGGAGACGGTAATAATGCTGAAAAACTCCAGAAATACGACCGCGTCCGCAAGATAAGCTTCCGGACCTTTCTCCTGGGCTACGTCCACCAGGTGCATGGTTACGTCCTGGATTTTTTTCGCGACATCTTCCAGGGCCAGGGCGTGCTCCTCCAGGGACGGGATTTTCTTCGCGACTTCCACCGTTTTTGCGACCTCCTCGCCAAAGAACACCAGGGCCCGGCCTTCCTTCATAACCAGCTTGCGACCCAAAAGGTCCATACCCTGAATTCCGGTGGTGCCTTCATGGATCGGATGAATCCGGATGTCCCGGTAATACTGTTCAAGGGGAAAGTCTTCGCAGTAGCCGTAGCCGCCAAGGCACTGCAGCCCCTGGCTTACGGAGAGGATGCCCATTTCAGACGGATATGTCTTCGCTACCGGCGTCAGGACTTCAAGAAGCAGGGAGGCCCTTTCCTTTTCTTCTCCTTCAAGGACTTTTTCCTGGTCCGAGTATTGGCAGCACTGCATAATCAGCCCTAAGGCCCCTTCCACAATGGCGCGCTGGAAGAGAAGCATGCGCCGGACATCGGCGTGTTCAATGATCGGGATCTGCGGTTTGGTTGGGTCCCGTTCCATCAGCTTGCGCCCCTGGGGACGCTGTCGGGCATATTCCAGGGCGGCATAATAGGCTGCGGAGGCGATGCCGGCCGCGCCAATGCCAACGCTTATTCTGGCTTCGTTCATCATCTGGAACATGTACTTGAGCCCTTTTCCCGCCTCCCCCACCAGATACCCCCGGCAATCGTTGTGTTCGCCGATGGACAACTCCGTGATGGGAGTTCCCCGGTAGCCGAGCTTGTGAAAGACCTGGCTGACGGCAATATCATTGGGCACCAGTTCGCCGGTGTTTTCATTTTCCCGTTTGCTGGGAACAACAAACAGGGAGAGTCCCTTTACCCCGCTTGGCGCGCCTTTTATCCTGACCAGCATCAGGTGGACTATGTTTTCCGCGCCGTCATGGTCCCCGGCGGAAATAAACACTTTTCCGCCCTGTATGAGATGCCAGTCGTTTTCCGTGGGTTCGGCCGAGGTGGTCAAATCTCCCAGCGAACTTCCGGCCTGCGGTTCCGTCAGGGCCATGGTCCCCTGCCATTTGCCGGAGAGAATCCGGGGCAGAAATTTTTTCTGAAGCTCCCGGCTGGCAAAAGAGGTCAAAAGATGGGCGGCTCCGGCGCAGGCTT
This sequence comes from uncultured Desulfobacterales bacterium, assembly GCA_964632805.1. Taxonomy (GTDB): domain Bacteria; phylum Desulfobacterota; class Desulfobacteria; order Desulfobacterales; family Desulfosudaceae; genus CAZWCS01. Next base: position 29,923 of record CAZWCS010000002.1, on the reverse strand, counting down.
CGGGATAAACGCCGGCTGAGTAGTTGGCAGCGGAAAAGATGAAGTGGGTCGCGCCCACCAGCATCATCGGCAATTGTTCTCCGTCAAATTCGTAGGGGATGTTGGCCGCGATCCAGCCGCCGTCGCCAAAGGCCGCTAAAATTTTTCGCACATCCGGGTGGACGAGTACTTTCCCGTCAACAAGCTCAGGCTGTTTTTGGTCCATCTCTTTTAAGATGGGAAACAGCATTTTTTCGGACAGTTTGAAGGCCGCGTCCACAATCAGATCAAACCCTTTACGGTTGTGTTCGCCGAAATATTCGTGTTTCGTCAATGAAAGGGCGTCAAACACTTCGTACAACAGAAAATTGATGTTTCTTTTACTGCAGAATTTTTCAGCCATGAAGAACCTCTTATTTTTCGGGTAGTCCCAGTTTTCTTAATATCTTTTGGCCGGGGATTCCGTTTTCGTCCCAGCCCCTGATTTTATAATATTTCTTCAGCATCTTTTCCAACTGGATGGGTGTTCGGCGGTCTTCCCGGATCTCGTGCAAAATGCGGTGGGGCAGGGTGTCGTCGGCCCGCGTGACACCTTCGCGACAGTTCATGAGACGCTCCAGATTGAATATGCGTTCGCCGATGTCCATGATGTCCTTGCGGGAAATTTTATACCCCAGGATATGGGACAAAAGCTTGCAATAGTCCGATAGATCGGTTGTACCTACAGCCAGGGCAGTAAAATTTCGTATAAAAAATTTGAGGATCGCGTCCGGTGTGCGTTGATAAATGAAGTTTTCCTGTAAAAACGCCAACTGGGTCTGAATGCAGAAAACCCCCGAGTTGATGGTGTCGGTCAGGTCCTGGAGAAATTTGACAAACTCGGCTTTCCCCTGCTCGCCGAGGGGTTTCAGATATGATTCCACTTCCACGGCATGGGTGCTGCCGGAAAGGTGGCTGGCGCCGCAGTTGGCGGTAGCGTAGCCCAGCCCCTGGCCGGTACAGCCCCTGGGATCATAGGCCGGCATTTCCAGTCCTTTGACGTGGCAGGCGAACTCCTGCCCCCCGTATTTTTCCGAAAGTCGTTTGACGCCTTCGGCCAAGTCATCCCCCAGCCCTCGCCGGTGGGCGATATCTTCCAGCATCTCATTCACCCCTGTGGGATCGCCAAAGGAAAGGCCCGCGTCCACTATCCCTTTTTCCGCGAGCTCCATGACAAACCCCAGGGTGTTGCCGCAACTGATGGTATCCATACCCAGGCGGTTCAGCTTTTCATTCCACCGGGCGATCTGGGGCAGGTCGCCGATTAACAGGTTGGAGCCCATCAGGGCGATGGTCTCATATTCGGGAGAAATAAGTTTTTCCCCCTCAAAATCGCCGGTCCGCCCGCACTGGATAGGGCATCCCACGCAGCCGTGGCGCTTGACCATATGCCGGTCCCGGATAGTTTCTCCGCTGATCTCGTTTAATTTATCAAAGCTGGACAAAGTGTAATTGCGCACCGGCATGACGCCGAAAGGGCCGTAACGCTGAACATTTTGCGGGGTTCCCAGTTCGGGCAGACGATCGCCGGTGTCTATGTTGGACTTGATTTTGGCCCGGGCGATTTTCGCGGCCTTCTTAAGTGCATCTTTATTGGACGGGACTATTTTTGCCGACCCTTTGACGGCGATTCCTTTCAGGTTCTTGGAGCCCATGACCGCGCCTAGGCCGCAGCGCCCGGCAACCCGTCTGCCGGAGACCAGCACAGCATAACGGACCAGGTTTTCACCGGCCGGGCCGATAGTAATCCAGTCTCCCCGGTCCTTTTGGGCCGCCTGAAATTCATAGGTGTCCGTTCCCCATGCGTCGGTGGCGTCCGTGATGGTGACGTCCCGGTCATTGATTGAAACGACCACGGGTGATTCGGCCCGGCCCCGGACCATTATCCCGTCGTATCCGGCCTTTTTGAGCCTGACGCCGAAGTCCCCGCCCGCAAAAGAGGAGGCATATATTCCTGTGAGAGGAGACTTGCTGACCACCGCGTAGCGACCGCCTGCCGGGGCCGGCGTTCCGGCGGCGGGCCCGCTCATGATTATTAAAATGTTGTCCGGCCCCATGGGATCAACGCCCGGCTGGATGTGGTCGTGTAGCAGCTTGAGCGCCAGGCCTTTACCGCCAAGATACTGGCGTCGGTCTTTTTTGCTTATAGCAATTACTTTTGTGGCGCCTGACGTCAGGTCCACTTCCAGCACTTTGTCGGCGACACCGATGATTTCTTTCGGCATGATGGCTTCCCTTTACCGGGGAGACAGCAACTGCGTTATGCACAGGGCCTGGTTTCTGTCCTCCAGGCGAATGGCCGCTTCCAGGCTGGCGGCCCCGGCGTTTATGTTAAGCGCTTCCTTGGTCAGCTTGAGCCCCAGGGGAGATTTTCCGGCCATATTATCGGCCAGCGCCATGGCCTCGTCCATGAGCGCGTCTTTGTCCACCAGGGATTGAACCAGCCCGATTCTTAGCGCTTCAGCTGAATCAAACAGATCGCCCGTGTACAGGTAGCGGGCGGCGTTACCGGCCCCGACCGCTTTGGGAAAAAGCCAGGATGAACCCATGTCCGCGCCTCCCACGCCGATATTAATGTAGGCGGCGGAAAACTTTGCTTCTTGGGCCGCTATTCTGATATCGCAGGCCAAGGCGATAGAGAAACCAGCTCCCGCGGCAGCCCCGTTTATAGCGCCGATCACAGGCTGAGGACAGTTTCGTATGGCCAGAATGAAGCTGGAATAATTTTTCTGCAATTCATATGCCTTGGCCGGAGAGTAACCGCCTTCCGGCGCGGTAATCGTGGGGTCACTCATATCAAGGCCGGCGCAAAAGCCTTTCCCCGCCCCTGTGATTACCAGCACGCGCGTTTCCGCGTCGGTCATGCGGGTTTCAAAAAAAGCCGCCAGATCAGCCTGCATTGGAAAATTGATGGCGTTCAGGCACTCGGGGCGGTTTAAAGTCAGAACTCCTACCGGTCCAACCTGCTCGTAGCTGATATTCTCAAATTCAGTCAAAACAGCCTCCTTTTTAAATCTTATGAATTAGATGATTCCAGTTCCAGTCTCCTTACTTCACGGCGCATGAGTTTTCCAATGGCGCTTTTGGGCAGTTCCTCCACAAATCGGAAGGATTTGGGAACCTTATATGCCGTCAGTTTGTCTTTGCAGTAGTCCGTCAGCTCTTTTTCATCCAGGGCCTGGCCGGACTTTATCACGATCCAGGCCTTGACGGTCTCGCCTCTGTATTCATCCGGTACGCCGATGGTGCAGGCTTCCTCCACCTTGGGATGCAGCAGCAGGACCTCGTCTATTTCTTTGGGATAGATGTTAAATCCGCTGGCAATGATCATGTCTTTTGTCCGGTCCACAATTGAAAGGTAGCCGTCTTCATCCATGATGCCGATATCACCCATGTGAAGCCAGCCGTCCTTAAGCACGCGGGCTGTTTCTTCGGGCTTGTTATAGTAGCCTTTCATTATCTGGGGGCCTTTCAGGCAGATCTCGCCGGGTTCGCCCGGCGGCATTTCCGTCTCGCCGGTTTCAAGGTCTACGATTTTCATGTCGGTGTTCGGCAGCGGCACGCCCACCGTCCCGATTTTGACCCGGCCCTTCCAGGGGGTGCATGTGGCCAGGGCTGAGTTTTCCGTGGCGCCGTAGACATCGTTGATGATAGCGCCATGAAGTTCTTTTAATTCGTTTAATGTTGCTGCGGACAGAGGGGCCGCACCACCGAAATAACCCTTGACTCCGGAAAGGTCCATCTCCCGGAATGCTTTATGTTTTAAAAGACCCATGAAGATGGTGGGAACGCCCGGCAGAAAGGTCGGCTTGAATTTTTTGATCATGTCGATGATGATCTCCGGCTCCGGTTTCGGCACCAGCACCACGCTCCACCCCATATAGATGATGATGTTCTGGCTTACGGAATACCCGGCTGAATGGAAAATCGGATAAACCCCGAGAAGCCTTTCCTCGTCGCCGCAGTTTATGTCCGGGAACCAGGCGGCAAACTGCTGAATGATGGAGGACAGGTTGGCGTGGGTCAGGACCGCACCTTTGCTGACACCGGTGGTGCCGCCGGTGTAAAGCAGGGCCGCGTCATCATCCCACCTGGCCTGATTGGGGACCGGGTCAGCGGAATATTTTTTAAGAAGGTCCATGAACTGATAGACGCCCTTTTGGGGCGTTATTTTCCGGTACATATCCTTTTTGACATACGGGAAAAGCTGTTTGACCGGGAAGGGGAGAAAATCGTTGATGTGACATGTCACAATAGATTCGAATTTAGTTTGATCTTTTATTTTTTCAAGGCGGGGCAGAAGAAGATCCAGAGAGACAACTACTCTGGCATCGGAATCATTCAGCTGATACGCCAGCTCTCTTTCCGTGTATAGGGGGTTGTTCATGGACGAGACAGCCCCGATTCTCAGGGCGGCCTGGTTGGCGATGATGACCTGGGGGATGTTGGGCAGCAGCATGCCCACTTTGTCGCCCCTTTTAACTCCCATATCTTGAAGCGCCCGGGTAAAGCGGTTGACCATGTTGTTCAGCTGCCCGAAAGTGATTTTTTTACCCATGTAGATGAAGCCTACCCTGTCTGGAAAATCAGCAGCTGTTTTTTCAAGGATTTCAGGCATGGTAATGCGTTCAATGTCTACTTCCGGTGAAACGCCCTTGGGATAAGACTGGTGCCACACTCTTTCAAATGTCATTTGATCTGTTCTCTCCTCTGGCCCCCTGTGGCCGGTTTATGTCTGGCCAGTTGTTTACATGCTTCCGAATTCCGTCCGGGATATAATTTCATCCTGCAGCGGCCTGCCCAGGTCCGCGAAAAACGCCGAATATCCGGAAACCCTGACAACCAGGTCTCGGTAGTTCTCAGGATGGGCCTGGGCGTCTTTCAATATTTTGTTTGAAACCACATTGGGCTGTAGTTCCATTCCGCCCATTGAAAAAAAACCTTTGACCAGGCCAATCATTTTGTTGAGCCGTTCTTCTCCCTTAAACATGGACGGCATGAGTTTAATGTTTAAAGAGCAGCCATTGGAGATCAGGGTGTGGTCCATTTTAGAGACAGATCGCAGGACGCCCGCCGGGCCGTTTTTTTCCGCGCCATTAGAGGGCGACAGGCTGTTTGAAACCGGGTCTCCCGCCAGCCGCCCGTTTGGTGTGGCGCCCATGTAAAGCCCCTCCATTACATGCATCCCATAGGAAAAAAAGCTGGGTCTGAACGGTCCGCCCCGGTCGGTTTGATGTCTGGCTACCTGACGACAGAAATACCCGCACACGTCAGCGGCTATTTCATCCGCATAGTCGTTGTCCGCCCCATATTTAGGACCTTTGTATAAAAGCAGGGAACGCTCTTTTTCATAGCCTTTGAAGTTGACGTCCAGCATTTTGATGAGCCGTTCCATGGAAAATATTTTTTCATCATAGACAAAATACTTGATAGCGGCCAGCGAGTCGACGGCGGTCCCGAGGCCGCGGCCGCTGATTGAGTTGAAGTTAAAGTCCGCGCCCCCGCAGGTCATATCTTTGGCATTTTCTATGCAGCCGGTCAGGGTGGCTGAGATATACGGATTATGGAACCCTTCCATGAAGACCTTGTCTTTGAGGTTAACTGCTTTGGCCACCGTGTCTGTTAAAAAAGCGGTCTGCTGTTTAAAAGCATCCATGAGTTGATCAAAACTGCCGAACTTGCGGGGATCTCCGGTCCGAGGACCGACGCGTTTGCCCATTATTCTTAAATAGCCGTCCTTCAGGACCATTTCCATGGCAGCGGTAAAGGAAATGTCGTTGCCGGATGTGCATCCAAAGGTATTGCCGTCTCCTGTGGGCTCCACGCAACCAATGATGCCGTAGTCTCTGGCTTTCTCCTCGGGCATACCACAGTTAACAAGGGCCGGAACAATCATTTCGTCATTGAAGAGTGCCGCTCCGGAAGTTCTCCTGTAGGTGGACAGGGCCTTTTCCCAGAATGTGTGCGGTGATTTTTCAGACAGTCTTATGGAAAAGCTGTTGCCCAATGATTTTACGTTGGAAAAGGCCTCCAGGATGAGGTAGGAGAGATCGTTTACAGCGTCATTGCCGTCTTCATCCAGACCGCCTACGGTCGGCACGCAACTGTCGGAGCCGAGTTCGTTGCCCGTGTTTTTCCCGACATAGGGCAAGACCATGAGATTGGAACTCAGCTTGATAAGCAGTTCCTCCATCAGTTGAACAGCTTCTTCGTCGGTAATTTTCCCCCGGGCCTTGTCTTTCGCGAAAAAAGGATAAAGATACTGATCAAAACGGCCGACGGCAAGGATCCCCACCATGCCGTGAGACACCAGCCCGCCCACCAGGGTGAGCCATAGAGATTGCAAGGCTTCCCTGAAATCGTTCGGAGGATTCATAGGCACGCGGCGGCACCGGCCGGCGATATCCATGAGGGCCTGCTTTCTGTCCGGGTCGCTTTCCGTATTCGCGGTTTTTCCCGCTTCATCGGCAAAACGGTTGGCCAGCGTTTCAATAGCGTCGCAGCTGATTATGGCCGCTTCAAGAAATGACACACCGTCGGTGTCGTTGTCTTTTCGGGCTTTCTCCAGGCGCTCGACCGCCCGTGACCGGATGCCGGAAAATCCTTCCTTAAGAACGTTTTTCAGGCCCAGGATGAGGTGGCCCTGCATGTCAAAGACATTCATGACCATGGCCGGGTTGGTGTGGAACAGTTCGCCCGCGCCACGGAGTGCGTAGGTCAAGCCGGCTCCCGGAACCGCAGTGGCGCTTTTTAACCTGGACAGGTCCAGGCTTTTCATCCGTTTATAGATACTCAAGGGGTTGAAGGCGGGCCTGAACGTCAGGCCATTTTTTTTCCAGAGGATTTTTTTTTGGTCCCTTACGGTCCTGTTTTTCCAGTAGGGGAGGATCTCTTTTTGCAGCAGGCGCCGGTCTTCCGGATCGACATGAAAGGGCTGGCTTTCCCGGTTGATCAGAAAGTCAAGTTCCATGTCGAGGATGAGGTTGACGTCCCCGCGTTCCACCGGGATGATGACGCCTAAGAATTTACTGGAACGATTCCCGATTATCTGTTCGCCGTCAATCAGGGACAAGGTCATATTTTTCAAGGTGTGGCGAAACGCCTTGGCAGCGCGCAGGGCCGGATGCTGCCCCTCGGTAAGCTTGAATGATTCGGTGTAATATCGGGCCCTCTCAATGCAAATCTCATAAGGCGCTGTCAACACCTGGTCTTTATACCATTGATTGAAAGGATGGATCGCCATTGGTTTTTTCCGTTTTTTAATTATCTATTAATAAGAATCAGGCCCATTTGATTTGGGTCGATTCCTTATTTATAGAGTTCAAAAACGCATTTGGGCGCTCCGGAAGCTTTGCAGGCCACCTCTTTTACGTCTATCGGTTGTCCCGAAATCGTGCCTGCGTATCCGGAAACAATACCTGCGTAAAAGTGACAGACAGGTTTTTCCGAAGGTCCCATCCATTTTGCTTCCTGGGAATTGGAAAGCGCGACTTTCATGGGCGTGGAGGAAAAATCAAAATTCAGCTTGCCCCAGCCTCCCTCATCAGTGATAAGGCGGGACATCATGTTCATGGCTTTTTCGAAAAAACGCGCCATGTCAGGATTTGTTTGAATTTCGTCAAGGATTTGGCTATGGGCGATGAGGGGAACAAGTTGGGCTGGTGCCCAGCGGCCGTGCTCAAGGGCCTGCGTAACTTCCCAGGTGCAGAGTTTTTGGCCCATTTCGTAAAGGGCCTTGTTTTTTTCATCTTCCCCCAGTCTGTCCGCCAGAGTCGTATGGAGGAGCTCTATTATTTTGGAGCCTGCCATAATTTCTTCAACACCGCCAATGCTGATACGGCCATTATTCAGGTCAACATCGTGAATTTCAAACGCGGTTGCGCCCATGTAAGCCCGGGGCAGAACCATCATTTTTTTGGATATAAGCGGTGCGTTTGCGACAGGGCGGAGAAAGAGTTTTACCAGCGTGGGATGATTTTCCAGTAGATCGATTACTCTGGTTATCGTTTTTATCTGGAACGCCTTGGATATATTCATGGTAAATCTCCCTTAGCGTTGTTCCGGCTATTTTAGCCAGTCATTTTTGTCCTGCCAGAGCCTCTTTACCCTGATCAAAATAAACTTCAAAGGCCTTTCTGGCCCCCGGCTTATCGTTATTTTGCAGGCACTTTCCCATGTTTTTATAATTGCTGGATAGCACTGATGGTTCGCCGACTACAGGCGTAAAAAGCTCTGTAATGTGAGCATAAATACGGCGGATGGAGTTGTGGAGCAGGATCATGGCCTGGTTACCCGTGGATTGCATCAGACAATTCTGTATTTCAAAGTCAAGGTCTTGCAACTTCAGCATATCCGGAGAATTTTTTTCGGCCTCTTTGGCAAAGGCAGCGATTGTTTCGGATAATTGGGAAAGAAGGCTCTTATCAAAGTTGTCTATCGCGAAAAACATCATGGCCTTGCCGATTACAGACCAGGCATCGGCAATATCCTCCATAAGATCGGCTGCGCCCTTTTCCGAGGTCCTGAATAGTTCCGCCACGAAATCAAAGCCGGCCGTGGTCAGGTAATCCAGGACTGTTATCCGGCTGCCTTGACGGACCGAAACCAGCCCCAACTGCTCTAAAGAGCGAAGGGCTTCTCTGACCGTATTTCTGGTGACGTTGAATGTTTCCGCCAGATTTCGTTCTGAGGGAAGGTGTTCGCCTGGTTTTATGGCCCCGTCAATGATGGCCTTTTGTATTTCTTCAGCCAGAATTTTCGAGGAGCGTGTTGCTTTTTTTAATGGCTTAAACATATTGGTATTTGCCCTCCCTAACTGGTAGAACCAGTATTCCAGTTCGCGAAAGCACTGTCAAGAGAAAAAAAATGCTAATGACGCTGATTTGAAAAAGGCTGCCACGTCCTATCAGGCGTACCTTGAGGAACAGAAAAAGCTACAGCAAAAAACAACATAACATACTGAAAACATTAAAACTGGTGCCCCCGGCAAGAATCGAACCTGCGGCGCATGGATTAGGAATGAGGAGCTGAAAATCTCGAAATTTTTATGGGTTTCAAGCGTTTGAATTTTATGAAAAAATTTTGTTCTTTTGGTTTCGTTTGGTTTTGTTTGTTAACTTTAGGCTCTGACGGGCACAATTTAGGCACAGTAATAATATGTTTACTGATTAATACACTATATTTTGTTAATAGATCAAGGCCTGATACGGCTAAGCGAATCTTCATTTGATCCACTCCACCGGGAGCGGGAGACGCGGCACCCACCTCGTTTGCTTTATTTTAGGATAGCCCACACAGACACTGATGCCGAGTTTGTAGGGATATTCTATTCCCAGCAATTTATTGACTTTGGGGGCATATTTGGCCGTGCTGGCGATAAAACCGATGTAGCAGGTACCCAGCCCGAGGGCATGGGCGGCCAGAACCAGATTGTGAGCGGCGATGCCGGTATCAATGTCCGGGTTGCTGATGCCCCTTGAGTCCTGGAGAATGTGGACCAAGACCGGGGTATTAAACGTTATGTTTCCTCCCGTTTGTTCGACCTTTTTCATGGCAGCGATAGGCCGCTGGTCCCATTTATTGACCATCAGATAACTCAGCAGAGAAACAGTCGCCCGGCGCACCGCCCTGGCCCGGTTTTTCCATACCATTGAGGGCTGGTTCGCCTCCGCCGGCATCGACAAATCCGTGGGGCGCGTCGACATTTACAGCGAAACCGAAGAAGGCACCCGGTACAAATATTTCACCTATGTCGGCCACATCGCCGAGATCACTTCCCTGCCCGCCTATCTCGCGGCCAAATGGCTGTGCGCGGGAAAATTCGACCACCTGCCGGGCGGCGTTTACGCTCCGGAACGGCTCCTGGAACAACCGGACGGATTTATCGAGGAATTAAAAAATCTGGGTGTCGAAATTTACGAGTCGGATATTCTGAATTCCGATTTTCATTATGCCCCTCCCCTGGTTTTAATGCTGCCGTCTCACTCTTATTACAAGATCCTGTATCAATTTTATCGCATTTTTGAGGCCATCCTCATGCAGTATCCGTTTCCCGGCAGTTTCAGCTTTTGGGATCATATCAGCATTACCGAGAGCCTGTTGGATGGCACGGGCGATAAGCGGACGCATATCACCCTCAACTCCCCATGACTGGATTCCAATCTTCATTGTGCCCCTCCTTTGGTTTTAATGCTATTGCTGATATTTTTTAAATGATTGCACCCCCCATGATTTGCCCCGAACTTTATGGCTGCCTGTATGATTATTCGGCGTGGTCAGGTCAATATCCACATCCGCCAGGGTGAGTACCGTTCCCTGGCGGGCAAGCTGCTCAGCCACGGCCTTCCCAATCCCTGACGCCCCGCCGAAGGATAAGGAATCAAGGTAGGACGGCCAGTTACCCGACCGCCCCCTCACAGATCCCGGCGTGCGGTATTACCGCACCGGGCTCTTCAAATCTGCTCGCTTTCGCGCTGGCAGCTATCAGACAAAAAGCTTTAGCTGCCTATCGAGATACTTTTCAGTTACCTTCGGCACCGGGATTAAATGCTGTGTTAACAGTTCCTGGAACCCTGTCCAAATGCCACCCTGAGGGGTACCCGTGGCCGGATGGATAACTTTTCCACTGACATCCATAATACCGGCTTTAAGCCATTTTCGTATCAATCGCAGAAACGGCTTATCATTGATGCGATTTTCGAGCATACGGATCATCCAATCATGATCAATGTTGTCGAAAAACCCTTTGATGTCCGCCTCAACAATCCAATCGTATTTCCCAAACTGCAAGTTACGCGTCAGGTCCCGTACCGCATCCCGGGGACCTGTCTGGGGCCTGACGCGTAACTGGTATTCAGAAAATCCGCCTCGAAAATGGCTTCGAGAATCCTGGCTGCTCCCAATTGAAGCACCTTGTCTTCTGTCGCCGGGATGCCCAGTGGCCTCAGCTTACCTCCCGCGTTGGGAATGTACTGCCTCCTTACCAGCCTGGCCCGGTAGCGCTTCTGTTTCAGACGATTGACAAGGGCACTGATATTTGCGTCCAGGTCTTCCCGGTACGCATGGACACCAACCCGATCAATGCCGGGCGCAGCGTCCTTCTTGAGCTGATAAAAACACCCCTTCAGATACGCCTCGTTCAACATCCCATACAGATTGCCAAACCGGTGCGCTTTGTCTTTTACTGCCCTGTTTGATATCCCCTGCAGTGAGGTTGGCATGGTTGTTCGGCCTTTCCTATCCGGACCATGTTTCCTTTACAGGCTGCACAGATTTGTCGCTCCCTTCCCCATGTGGTCGGCTCTCCCGCCTCAGAGTACTATGAAGCGATCTGACTCCCCGACACCCATCGGGCCGTCTCCACTTTGTTGATCAGCCCTACCTGTTCTTACAGGAAGTGACGAGGCCTCCCAAGTTCCTGACATTTCTCTTTCTACGTGCCATGCGCTCTGACCCCGGAAGACCCTCCGGGCTCTCGCCGTGTTATCGAGCCCTTTGTGTTGGCTTCCGATTTCTTAACATCGTCGCCACTGCATATGCAGTAACGAGGCTGAATTGCTTCAGGGAGGCGCGAACTTCCTTACGGCCCATAGAATTCCCTGTGTACGCTTCGTGTGGGTCGTTCGACGGTTTGCCTATCCTTCCCAATCACGCAACACTCGGTAGGGGTGGCCGGCTAAGCCTTGCCCGCCAGAGACTTTCACCCTGTAAGAAATGCCAAGCTTCGCTTGGCGCACTAAGAACTTGCTTTCACGATCACCAACTATAGCAAGCCGGGGTTGTGTGTCAATGATTTTGAGGGCACCACATGTTGACGGGCGGTTTGGGGCGGATTGGGCAGGTCGTTTCAAGGCGGGGCAGAAAAAGCAAAAAAGCCGACAGGACGACAAAAAATTCAGAAAAGCAGAATTTTGAAGGCAACTCTATTGTGCCGCCGGGATCAAATTTTGAAAATAATCAATCCGCCCAGTAACCATATATATTTTGTATCAGCCGGGCCCAGGACTTTCTGACGGCCTTATTGGGCAGGTCCCCCGAAATCGCCGAAATCGCGTCTTGTATTGCTGGTGACGATTTAACATTACGCCCTATAAAATAACTTCTTTGGGCTTAATTTGCAAAGGTCAAATACTGCCTGTGAATTTCTTTGACATCGTTGCCACAATTATTGATAATTAAATATACATGTTGGTCAACTGGTCTATATACGTTTCATAAAATATCTTGAGGTAATATGCCGACAGTTTTAAGGAGTGGCCCATACAGACTGTATTTTTACAGTCATGAAACAAACGAACCGCCACACATTCATATTGACCGGGATAATCAGACATGTAAATTCTGGATTGAACCTGTTGCGCTTTCTCGGAATCTCGGTTTTAGCGCGAAAGAACTTCGGGATATAGAGACTTTGGTAATTGACAACAAGGAAACGCTTCTGGAGGCATGGTATGAGTATTTCGGACGTTAAACCAGGTGAGAGCGTCAAGAACGTATCTTTTACGGAAGACACCTTAATTGTCGATTTAAATGACGGACGGACAATTATTGTGCCACTGGTGTGGTTCCCCCGCTTGCTTCATGCCACACCCGCGCAAAGAGAAAACTGGAAGATTTGCGGCGGCGGGTTCGGTATTCACTGGCCCGATATTGATGAAGACCTGAGTACCGAAGGCCTGCTTAGAGGATCCCCCGCCCCCAACGCACTGTCAAACGTCGCATAATTCAGTTTGCTGCTCCTGCTTATTGTGCTCGGAAACAGCAAGGAGAGTGAAGATCAGGCTTGTTCCCTTCATGCCCCTTCACCTTATTCGGGGATTGATATCTTCGAATCCGATGTAACATCCCAAGCTTGAATGTATCGATCAATTTCTTTCTTTTTTTGGAGAAGTCTCATCTCGCGGTTCCCCACTCAGTGCCACCCGGAATCCTTCATGCAGTCTTTTTTCCAGCCAACTGCCGGCATATGGCGGATAAAAAAATCCCGTCATCGTGTAGCGAAATCTCGGCCTGATGACAACAGCCTTTGCCTTTGAAAAGGACAAAAAGCCTTCGCGTCCGCCATACTGTCCCATACCGGATTGCCCGACGCCACCAAACGGCAGGTCGTTAATCCCGCCGTGGGTGAGGACATCATTGATCGTTACGCCGCCGGAATGGGTTTCATACAACACTTTTCGCCGGTGTTCCTTATCAAGGCCGAAATAATAAAGCGCCAGCGGCCGTTCTTTTTTGTTTACATATTCAATCGCATCATCAAAGTTATCATAGGAGATGAGCAGTAATACCGGCCCGAACAATTCTTCTTTGGCCGCCAGCATGTCTTCCGTAATCCCGGAGATCAACACCTGCGCATGTTTTCGGGTGCCATCGGTTATGTTTTCGCTGGATAAGGGCAGTATGGTTGCGCCTTTTGACGCGGCATCTTCAATAAGGACTTTAATGCGGTCCAGGTGAACCTCGCTGCTGATCGCCGTGTAATGCGGGTTTTCATTGATGGAAGGGTAGAATTTCTGAAAGGCTTTTTGATACGCGATTTTAAAGTCTTCTTCTTTTTCTTTTGGCAACAGCACATAATCCGGGCCGATACAGACCTGGCCGGCATTCAGTGATTTCCCGAAACATATTCTCTCGGCGGCAAGGTCGATGGGAAAATCACGGTCGATAATCACCGGGGATTTCCCGCCCAGTTCCAGCGTGACCGGGGTCAGGTTCTCCGCGGCGGACGCCATCACCTTTCTGCCGGTCGAACTTGAACCGGTGAAAATAATATGGTCAAACGGCAGGCCGGCGAACGAAGCCGCAATATCAGGCCCGCCATTGATAACAGCCACACTGTCCTCCGGAAAGGTCTCGGCCACCAGTTGTTCAAACAGTAATGATGTTGCAGGCGTCGTCTCAGGCATTTTTACCATGCAGTTATTTCCGGCGGCCATCGCCGTCATCAACGGAATGCAGGCGGTAAAGACCGGCGCGTTAAAAGGCGCCATGTTGCCGACAACACCCAGGGGCTGATAAATGATTCTGGCCTTCCCGGGATGCAGGGAAAACAGCATTTTACGCTTTTCCGGTTTCATCCATTTCTTAATTCGCCTGGTAATGTATTTGCTGGTTTCCGCTATTTGTGCCATCTCGGCCAGTATTTCAACGCTGGATTTGGATGAATAGTCTTCATTGAGCGCCTTGACAAAACCACCGGCATTCCGGGTGATCATCTTTTTTAATTTTATGATCTTTTCAATTCTGGCGACCGCCGAGGGCATTGGATCTAAAGCATAGGCCTGTTTCTGTTTTTTGAAAATATCATTCATTCTCAGCCTGATTTGTTCACTGGTGCTGTTGTCTATCTTCAAAATTGATACTCTCCTCATTTGATTTTGCGTTCAAAATGGCACCAGGGCGAGGACGGAAGCGGCGCAGATGTTATTATTTCTGCCGCGTGAGATGACCGTTGCCTATATTTTGAGATCAAACAGCATGGCGCTGCCGAATGCGCGGGCGGCAACATCATATTCCTTGCCGTGCCATTTAATATGCCCTTCAAGTTCGGCCAGCCCGGTAACAAAAATGGCTGACCCCAGAGGCGTTTTGTTCAGGCTCCGGTATGATGACGGCTTTCTGGTAATAACTGCCTTGAGTTCACCATCATCGTTTTTTTCTTCGATTGAAAATTTGCTTGCGAAGGCCACCCCCCCATGTTCATCATGCGCTATTTCTTTGTATTGATAATTTTCAAAATTAAGATATTGCTTCCCATCCGGGGTAAATATCACAAACGCCAGAGGGATGCTTCCATCCCGGAATACACCCAGCCCGACATTAATGGCAACGCTGTCTTTTTCAGTGGACGGCGTCCAGTACCAGTACCAGCCTCTGGCTTGACTGAAATCGAGAAACCCCCAGAAATGTTCGTAATACCCGATACCACTCGTGTCATACGAATTGCCCCCTGCCGTAATCGTCCCTTTTGTCCCGGTTTTTAAACATGCAAAATGATGGAGATAGGAATTTTCAAAACGGTATGTATTGGAGTCGCCGTCTACAGCGGATTCACAATCAAGATCAATCTGATACGACTGGTCATTGTATGTGCCTTCAAAATGGACTTTCCAGGCTGGATAATGACCTTTGATAAAGTTATTCCGCCAGCGAACATCCACCCCTTCAGTTGAATTGGTGATGCTGCCGGGCGAAAGACGATACCCGGACAGATCGACCGGCTCCCCTTCCGGGGGGACTAACAGGCCATGCACGGTTTCCGCGGCATTTCTAAAGCTGGTAAAAATGGTTACAAATACCCAGCCGTCAAAAGGCGTATCCGGCGCGGAGAGGATGGAATTGACATACCACCATTCAACCGGTTCATCTCTGTGGGCGCCTTCTTCCACGCGTCCTTTATATCTAACGACACCGCCCGTGCTGTCTGACATTATGTGTCTCCTTTTCTTGTTTAAACCATTCCCGTTGCATATATTATTTTTAACGAATCCCTAATTTTTCAGAATCATGTCCGCGGCTTTTTCACCGATCATCATACAGGCGCAGTTCGTATTGGCCGCGGGTAAAACCGGCATGACGGATGCATCCGCTACCCGCAAGCCTTCAAGCCCGCGGACCTTCAGTTCCGGGTCAACCACGGCGTCTTTGTCCTTGCCCATTTTACATGTCCCCACATAATGATACGAACTGGAAAGCTTCTTTTTAAGGGCCTCATGAATTTGAGAGTCGGATTGTACGTGATCCCCGGGGGACAATTCATTTTTAATCAACCGTGCCAACGGCGCCTGGCTAAAAATGTTTCTCGAAAGTTTAAGGCCAGCGATCATTTTATTTACATCACTTTTTTCAGAAAAATAATTGGGATCGATCACGGGATCATCATATATGGTTTCCCCGCTTAACGTCACGGCCCCCCGGCTTTGGGGGCGTATCAGTATCACGGCTATGGAAAACCCCGTACCCCTCGCTATGGTAAAGGAAGATAGAAACGGGCCCGGCACCATAATAAATTGAATATCAGGAACAACCGAATCTTTCGCAATTTTTGCAAACGCCATGGCCTGCATCAGAAAATTGGCCGTAAGAATATTTTTTCTTCTTAGAAGCGTATCAAAGGGTATTTTTAAGACATTCCAGGCAAAATACAGATTCAGGCTGGCAGCTGAATCGAGAAACGGTGAATTGCCCTTTTGCGCATTAAACACGACGGGATGGTCATGCAGATTTTGCCCCACTCCGGGAAGATCCTGTTTAATATCGATCCCGAATTTGTTTAATTCACTGGCAGGGCCTATGCCGGACACCATCAATAACTGAGGCGTTACCAGCGCGCCCGCGGATATGATGACTTCCTTTTTGCATGAAAATGTTGTTACGGTACCGTCTATTATGGCATTCACACCGGTAACTGTTTTTTCAGATATAAGAATCTTCCGGACCACGGCGTTACATAAAATGGTCAGATTTTCCCGGTGTTTTGCCACATCCAGGTAGGTGGCTGACGTACACTGCCGGTATTTATGGTCTTCACTCTGGTTGAGTTGACAATAGCCTACGCCTTCGACCTCCGGGGTATTGATATCTTCAAGAACCGGCAAGCCCGTCATTTTCGCGGATTCGACAAACGCCTGTACGCATTTCATTTTATTTTTGATGCCGCAAATATTTACGGGGCCATCATGCCCCCGATAACCGTCATCACCATGGGCATATGTTTCCAGTTTTTTAAAATACGGTAATACCCCGCCAAAGCCCCACCCCGTGTTCCCCAGCTTTTCCCACTCATCATATATCTCACGGTGACCTCTGGTATAAAACATGCCGTTAATACTGCTGCCACCGCCCAGCCCCCGTCCCTGAATAACGAACGCGCATTTACCATCGGCATGTTTCAATGGCACGGTTTTGCTGCGCCAATGTGCTTTCGAACTCATGTTAAGCGCGGCCAGCGCCGTATATTTTACAATCGCCTTCTTGTTGTCACCGCCGGCTTCCAGCAACAGTACATTGTGTTCACCGGATTCGGAAAGCCTGGCCGCGATTACGGCGCCGGAAGAACCACCCCCCACAACAATATAGTCGTATTCTTTCATCTTGTTTTTCCCATAATCATATTATCTGGTAATTGTAAAAGGTCTGGCACAATAATAAGGCGGTATCAAATCTTTTACAATTACCAGTTATTTTAACTACTGCATATTGTCGTTACAAAAGGATAAACACGTCAGATTCCACAATCGTTTTTTCAAGTAACGTCAACCGCCCGGGATAACCGCTCGATCGTATTCTGGATATAGTTTTTATCTTCGATAACCACTTCAATCGCGCCGTTCGGGCACGTACTCACACACCGACCGCACCCCCGGCATCGGGAATGGTCTATCCGGGCGCGATCGCCCTGGAAACTGAAGGCATGAAAAATGCAGAAGTCCTGCTCCGCACAGGCCCCGCAGCCCTGGCAACGATCAGTAACGACAATTTTCAGGCCCGGGACAATATTGAAATTCTCCCCCAGAAGCGGATGCATGTAAGGGATACCCCGGGAAATGCAGCAGCAGGGACAGCAGTTACAGACGGCCATCAGCCTGTTTCCGGGCCCGATGCTGTGCGTGACACAGTCCAGCTTACTGCGTCCCACCATGGAGACCAGTCCCAGTTCCTGACTTTTATAGAGATGTTCGAGGGCTTCATCTACGGTTGCCTGTCGTCCCTCTTTGGGGCTGACACCCCGCGCGCCTTCGCCCATGTAAATGCATCCCGGCGAAATGGGATAGTGTTTACACTGCAAGGCCTCACGGCACAGACAGGTATCGAGGATACAGATATAACTCGCCTTCTTAATAAAATGCGTGATGACTTCGGTCGGGAGAAATTCTTCCGCCGGGCCATCCTCCGGTCCGGCGAATGATTTATTGACCGGAATCAGCTTATCCCGGGGCATCACCAGCATATCATCCCCGTCCATCAGCGCTTTTTGGGCGAGGCGCGCAATAACCGGGACCTTGGTGGGGTTGAAATGGTAAAACTTTCGGGGCATTATTTTTTTACTTAGTTGTACTTTCAGATACTTCCAGTCCATCATTTGCTCCGCATAAAATTTTTTTATTATTTAACAAACCGAAACGATAATTTCGTACTAAGGCTTAGCTTTATATTTGGGGCCGGAGATATGAAGGGGAACCACTTTGTCAATCAGACGTCCGACGCCCAGACTGAGTTTGGGCAGCAAAGGGTGTTCGTATCCCTTAATCTCAAAATATCGGTTTAAAGCGAACTCCGCCGGAGTACGGGCGGGCGGTTGATAGGTTTTCCTTTCCCTCAGAATGATCGCCGACTGGGGACATTTAACCACACAGACGCCGCAGCCAATACAGCGGGTGTAATCTATGGACGCTTGTTCGCCTTTAAGCGTTACCGCCTTCATGGGGCAAAAAGTTACGCAAGTGCCGCAGCCGACGCAGGATTCACCGTTGACCTGGGCTTCGAAGTGGCTCTGGACAACGACCGTGGGAATATTGAACTGTGTCAGAACGCGCAAAGCACTGCAGCAGCAACCGCAGCAGGAGCATACCTGAAGCGGATTTTCCATGTTATCCACCATATTGACCAGGCCGGCTTCTACAGCCCGCGTTTTTGCCTCTAAGAACTCCTCTTTGGACACGCGACGTGCCAGCCCCTTTTCGATCGCAATGTCGGCCAGCCAGCCCATTGCGGAGCAGACATCGAGAGGCTTGCCGCACCCTTCCCCGATGAATATTTTTTCCTGCCGGCAGGCGCAACGGTCCATCAGGCAAAAACTGTTATTGCGTTCCACCATCTCCGAATACTTATCGGTTGAAAAAGCGAGGACATTGGCTCCGGGAGTAACATTAAGGGCATGCTCGATCGGGATAATGCGACCCCAGCGCAAATCCTTGTGCTGAATCTTTGGCTTTATCCAGGATAAAATCTCTTCATACACTTCTTCAAAAAGTCGTGCGAACTCTTTAATGTGCTCGTCCTCCCGGCCTCGACTAAGTATAATTTGCGATTCAAAAATACCCGGGAGCAGTGGTAAAAAGGTGTATGCCGTCCCGACTTTCGTGTCCAGACTGCCGACCAGGACACGCTCGGCCAGTGATTTCAGAATCGGTTTGACTTCGCGAACCGGACGTTTGACCTTTCTCGCCACCGACCAGGCCGGGAGCATCCCTCCGTATAGCGCCGAAACGATCTCGGCCTCCTCCTCCGTAAAGGTGATGGCCACCAGTTTAACCAGGGAGTCCGGCACCAGAACATTATCCCAGATGCTTTTAAACATAAGTTGCTCGGCCAGGCGGCGATGGGCAACGGTATTTTGCATAACGATCTCCTTTAAAACCGGGAATATTCAAACCA
The DNA here is from genome assembly GCA_964632805.1 of uncultured Desulfobacterales bacterium. Taxonomy (GTDB): domain Bacteria; phylum Desulfobacterota; class Desulfobacteria; order Desulfobacterales; family Desulfosudaceae; genus CAZWCS01. Next base: position 10,531 of record CAZWCS010000002.1, on the reverse strand, counting down.
GCCAAACCATTAACAACGCCTCTCCTGTTCGATAGTTACGTCACGTCGACTCTTTGCTCCAACAGATCAATCGTCGCCTGTACGGATTCCTCTGACATGGATACCTGTATTGCCCCCTGCGGACAAGCGGCAACACAGCGCCCGCAGGCCCGGCAGTGGCCGGTTATCACGGCCTTGCCGTCCATAAACTCAATTCCCCCATAGATACAGGCATCCAGACAAGTCTTGCAGCCGGTGCAATCCTCGGAGACGACCACCGCGATGCCCGGCATCTTGACGAGCCAGTCGCTGAGCTCCGGCGCCATATATGGCACCGCCAGCGAAATGCAACAGCACGGGCAGCAGTTGCAGACGGTAAAGAGCTTATCGTGAGGGCCGATGTCGAGCCAAATCGCGTCGAGATTGGCCCGGCCGACAAGCTGGACAAGCCCTTTTTCCCGGCAGGACTGCACGTACGCCTTGGCCTCCTCCCTGGATACCGATCGGTGCATATCCGGATGGATTTGCCTGGCCGCCTCCCCCAGAAAAAGGCACCCGTGATCAATCGGGTAATCCTTACATCCGTTGGATTTGCGACAGATACAATAATTCATAATGGCGCAATACCCGGCTTTATCGATGAAATGATCAACCACCTCCGAGGGGAGCGCCATGCTCTCCTGCCCGGCAACTGCTTTGTCGACGACAATTTTGTTGCCGGGCAGGCAGATGCTCACATCATCGGGCATCACCAGTTTGTCCCGGTACTTAATAAATAGTCGGGAAAACTTTTTGAATCTGTCAAATCGGAATAAACGCGGCTTATAAATCATTTTATAAAGTAACGAACTGATTTGCGCGAATCTTAGTTGTCGGTCCATTTTATTTTCCCTCCATCTTCATGCCGCACGTTCGCTTTTTATTTTATGATCCAGAATGTTCGTGCGACCTTGTTAAAAGGACAAAAAGTAAACGGGCATCCAGCGCATCCAAATCTGGTATGCAGCATAAAAGGTAAGCATACCGGTATGGCGTCCCCATGGCGAAGTCCGGGGGCATGTGACTCCATCCTGGATTACACAATCATCACTACCGCATGGGGACTTCACGTTTTCGTTCATTCAATGTTCTTTCATTTTATTGTCGGACTTTTTTCCTGAAATACCACACCGGCAATTCCATAAACTTAACCAGGACCAGCGGCATTAAACGATAGAGCAGCCAGACCAGCCTGGAATGCATGGGAAACAGGATCATGGCCTTGTTTTTCAAAACGCCGGCAAGAATCTTTTCGGCTGCTTTTTCCGCTGTGCAACCCCGAAGAGGGATTACTCCCATTACATCCGGAATATTTGCGCGTACTGACGGGCTGTGATCGTAAAGGGGTGTTTTTACCACGCCGGGGCATACGGTCGATATCTTGACTCCCAGACTAGCGGCTTCGGCGCGCAATGAAAGGGATAGTCCAGCCACCGCCTGCTTGGTCATACAGTAAGCAACGGTAATAGGCGGATAACTGAACCCGGCAGCAGAAGCGGTATTAATGATGTGCCCCGAACCCTGACGGATCATGACGGAATAAGCGGCCAGAGTGCCGTTTATTACCCCCGTGACATTGACCCGGACGATTTTATCCCATTGAGACGGCGCTGTGTCTCTAACCTCACCCAAAATAAAAATACCGGCATTGTTGAACATGTAATCCAGGCGACCGAATGCCCGGGCCGTATCCTCCACCAGGGAAAACACCGTCTCCCGATCACTCACATCCAAGGCCACGCTTTGGGCTTTTCCGCCCGATGCACGGATTTCTTCCGCTACTTGTTCCGCCTTTTGAACGGCGATGTCGGCCACGATCACATTCGCGCCCGCGGCTGCGAGTTTGCGGCAGACCGCCTCTCCCATGCCGGATGCGCCGCCGGTGACGATAGCGACTTTATCTTTGAACATATTCATCATGCCCCCCTGAATTTTAATATGGCCTGTATATTTTTGATGGGTTATCAATTCGATACGCTTATCGTCGAATCAAAAACAATCATCAATGTTTACTTACTCGGGACCAACTATTTGGGTTTTCGCAATGCCTTTTTGTCCAATTTCCCCACGTTTGTTAACGGCATCTCATCCACGAACTCAATTTTTTTAGGAATTTTATAGGGAGACAACTGCTCCCGGAAAGTGATTGTTTTGCCGAGGAAATGAAAAGCCGGGTGGTCCGGATTATGATTAATGCCCCTGTCCAGCATATCAATATACGAGATATCCGGAATCTCGATTTCAGGAGGCACGTCCTGATCATACCACTTCAGCCAGGGCTTTTTATCGTAGATCGACATTACTGGTTACCCCTTTCCCCTTATGTAACCCAACACCCGCGCAATCTTACCACCCCTGTTGAAGGATGGTAAGCACCATGGCGGCTTCTTCAATACCGATGTTGCCCCCGCCGTTTTCAGCCAGGGCCGTGCGGGCGCCTTCCACCTGACGACCCTCTGCTTCTCCCCGCAACTGCCAGACCAGCTCCACCAGTTGGGCGGCGCCGGTGGCGCCCACGGGATGGCCCTTGGATTGCAAGCCGCCGGAAGAATTAATCGGCAGCTTGCCGCCGATGGTGGTATGCCCCTGTTCCACAAACAGGCCGCCTTCGCCCCGGGGGCAAAACCCCAGCGCTTCGCACTGGGCCACCTCCCCAAAGGCCGTGGCATCATGCATCTCGGCCACGTCAATGTCCTCCGGCCCCACCCCGGCGGTCTCATAGGCGATCTTGGATAACCGCTCCCCCAGATCCGGATCATCAAAGCCTCGATCCATGCCGCTGCCCAAGACCGTAGCCAGCACCTTGACCGGCTTGGCGGCACCGATTTTTTTAACATAATCTTCTGAACAGATAATCAGGGCTGCGGCCCCGTCGCCCACCGGTGAACACATGGGGCGGGTCAGAGGGAAGGCGATCGGCGGCGCTTCCAAAACCTCCTCCACCGTCATCGGCATGCGATACTGGGCATAAGGATTATGCACACTGTGGTTATGATTCTTGGAACTGATAACGGCCAATTGCCGCTGGGTCAGGCCGTACTTATCCATGTGCAGACGCGCGCCGGTGGCATATATTTCCATAAAAGCGCTGCCGCCCTTTTTTTCCTTTTTGTCCCCGTCTTCGCCGGCCTCCCTGGCCTTTTTAGCGGCCTCCTCTTTCATGGCCTTGACCATCATTTCGACTACCTCCACATCCGCTGAAGAAGAGAAGAGGCTGAGGCGCTTGGCCCGATCCTCCATGTACATCTTCTCCATACCGAGCACCAGTCCCACATCGTGCAGCCCCAGGGCCACATCCATCCAGGCGGTCTGAAAGGCGGTGGCCGAACTGCAGCAGGCGTTTTCCACGTTGGTCACCGGGATGTCCCCGATTCCGTTGGCCCGCAGCACCACCTGCCCCCGGATTGATTCCTGGCCGGTCACCAGCCCCTGGTACGCATTGCCCACCACGGCCACCTGAAGAGCTTCTTTTTCCAGGCCGGCATGTTCCAGCGCAATCTTGATCGCGTCCCCGGCCAGGGTCTTCATGTTCTTGTCCATATGCTTGCCAAACGGCGTCATTCCAGCCCCGATCACATAAACATCACGCATCAGATAGTCCTCTCTTCTCCTCATTGTGTACTCGTCATTAAACGGACGGTTTTTACTCCTCGTTATTGTTATCTTGCCGGTTTTTGTTTTTGATCCCTATGCGATATTACTCTGCGTTTCGAAACTTTTTCCTGAAGAGCCACACCGTTAACTCCGTAAATTTAAGCATGGTCCGGGGGAACAGACGATATACCAACCATTGTAAACGAGAATACAGGGTGAAAAGAATCACGGCCTTGTTTTTGGCCACGCCTTTAAGGATGTGTTTGGCCGCCTTTTCCGGTGTGCAGGTGATAAAAGCCACTTTCCCCATCAGTTCCTGCATGTTTGCGCCCACGCACGGACTGGTATCGTAAAGCGGCGTTTTCACTATACCGGGGTATACGGTCGATACGGCGACACCCAGGCCCGCGGCTTCCACTCGCAATGAAAGCGACATTGCCGATACGGCGTGTTTGGTCAAATTGTAAGCCACGGTGAGCGGCAGATAGGAAAGTGCGGCCAGGGAGGCAGTGTTGACGATGTGACCTTTACCCTGGCGCATCATGACGGAATAAGCGGCCAGAGTGCCGTACAGGGGGCCCAGGGTATTAATCTGGAGAATATTTTCCCACTGCCCCGGTTCCATATCCCTGACCTCGCCGATCAGATGAACACCGGCGTTGTTAAACATATAATCCAGGCAGCCGTATTTTTTGGCCGTATCCTCCACCAGGCGGTACACGGCCTCTTTCTGCGTCACGTCCAGACGGATGCTTTCGGCCTTTCCTCCCGCCGCCCGGATATCCGCGGCCACTTTTTCCGCCTTTTCCGCCTGTATGTCCGCTAAAATCACGTTCGCGCCGTAAGCGCCGAGTCGCAGGCAAATCTGCTCTCCCATACCGGATGCCCCGCCGGTGACAATCGCTGTTTTATCTTTAAAAATTTTCATAAGCATCCCTTTTTCCGCCACGATGCTGTTCATTTTACCTTCCTCCTTATCACCTTTCCGTGAATGTCGGTATATGTCGGGGCTTCATGTCGCAGAAATGTTCAGTCCAGCCCCCTGGAAAACCGCATTAACAACCACACTCCGGATATTATTGCCAGAATAAGGCCGACAGCGAGCACTGAAGCCAGAGGCGTGAAAGCGAACCCCGACCCGATCAACGGTACGCAAGTGCCCGCCTCCCACTGGGAGATCGTTCCCACGCACCACACCCTGCCGAAGGTCAAAAGGACAAAAAGAACCACAAAAGCAATGAGTGCGGCAAGCAATGATAAACTGACGCGGTCACCAAGCTTTCTCGCCTGGTCAGCGCCCAGAAACCCCAGGGTAAACATGGCCGGGTACAGCAAAAAAACATATACCGTAATCGGCGGCGAAAGACGTGTAGTATCCACCCAGTACATCCACATCCAGTCCGGATTCAGCAGATACGCTGCGATGGCGATACCCATGCCCACGATAAGATTGTAGGCCTGGCCCCAGAGAAAATAAGGGCTTGTCAACAAAGACTCATCAGACGGGATGTGGTCCTTGGCCGCTGTGTAAAAAGCGGCCCCGAGGGTTGTAGCTAAAGCTGCATCAATAGGTACGGTCATGATGTCTCTCCTTTTGCTTGGAGGTTAATCGGCAGTCGGTGTGCCGGCTTGACTCCCGGCCCGGCACTGCCGGTTATTTTTTCTTTTTTGCTTTAAGTTTGTTGACACTTGCTTTTCTTCTTGGTACAGTGCTGTACCAAGAAATAACAACGTTTCGTTTTCGTGTCAACTATTTTTTTTAAATTGTGCTGATATAAAAATTATAGCACATCGATATTTTGTTAAGTACTTGGAAAAACGTGTAAAAAGGCGGATGCCCTGTTTTTTTGTGGTGCGGCGCTACATCAGGAGGTGGCAACTTTGCATTGTCAATTCAACCATTTTTTGTAATTGTACTGATATGAAAAAATCCTTAGTTCGCCCATATTTAGGTAAGTCCGCAGAAGAACGGATCACAGAACGCCGACGCCGGCTGATTGATACCGCCTTTGAACTCCTGTCCAGTGACGGCTGGAAACAGGTGACCATAGATAAACTCTGCCGTCAGGCAAAACTGAATAAACGTTACTTTTATGAAAGCTTTTCAAATCTTGATGAACTGGCTGTCGCCGTCGTTAATGAACTGTCTTCCGCTCTTGTGAATATTGGGATTGAGGCTGCACTTGAGGCGCAAAAAAAAGGCTTACCTACTGACGACTTGGCCCGTAATGTCATCGGAGCGGTTATAAAATACCTGACTGATGACCCGAACCGTGCCCGGGTTTTGTTTACCGAAATTTCAGACAGCTCACAGGCAATGGCGCACCGAAAAGTCACCATTAACAGGCTTGCCCAGGTTCTTTCCGCATACGGGCACCAACATCACAACGCACCCGACACCTTTCCGATTGCGGAGCTGGGATCGGCCCTGCTGGTCGGGGGAAGTATTGAAGCGATCCTGAGGTGGCTGGATGGTAATATCAACATGTCACGGGAGGCCTTCATCGATGATCTAGCCGCGCTGTGGGTACTGGTCGGCGACGGCGCCGCAGACAGAGAACGAGCACGCCTGCCGGATCAGGATGGAATCGGGACAACTGATTGACAATTGCCGAGGCCCCTTTTGCCAAACTAAAGGGATGCCAGGGTTTAATGTTCGAACAATAGTCACGTTAATACACTTATCTATACACAACCAACCCCTGTTTATTTGAGTAAGAGGAGGACTGTTTTTGCTGCCCTATGGATTAAAATAACTGCTTGAAATAACAAGAAATTCAAAAATATGGGAACCATGGAGTTTTAGTGCATGCGCCCGAAAAACCATATTATCTATGATAACAAGCGGTTATAAAAAACAAAGATTGTAAAAAACCTGATTTCCCGGCCAAAGGCAGGAGGTATCTATTCTCATAACCATCCGAAAAGAAAAAGAATGGTGCCCCCGGCAGGAATCGAACCTGCGGCGCATGGATTAGGAATCTTTTCAAGCCTGTTTTTCCCGTTTTTCCTTTTTTTTCTTTTTCTTCTAAATATCTTGACAATACAAATTTTTCCGCTTATTATTTTTGTAAAAGGTTGTCAAAAATGGGGTACCTTTTTCTTTGTCGATGTACCTTTTTTGTACCCCCAAAAATGGAAAGGAAAACCAATAATGGCGATTGTTTCCAGGTGTAACGAATGCAAAAATGAGTTTTCAATCAATTTGAAAACCTGTCCTAAATGCAAAACCCCCATGACCCCCGGCAACCGAAAATACAAAATCATAATCCGGCGCGGTGGTGTGAAGCGGTCCAAAGTGGTCGACAATTTGGCCCTGGCCCGTGAAATTGAAATAACCCTTCTAAATGATATTATCCGTGAAAATTTCTCCCTTTTGAGAAAAAAGACGGTCCCCACCTTATCCCGGTTCTGGACAGATCAATATTTACCCTGGCTGAAAACCCGGAAAAAGTCATGGCATGCTGACGAAATATATTTCGGTAAACATATCGGCCCGGCCCTGGGTGATAAACCTCTTGATAAAATAAGCCCCCTTGACGTGGAAAGGATGCTATCCGGCCTGAAAAAGGGATTGTCCCCCCGTGGCAAGCCTTACGCGGCCCAAACCATTAAACACCAGTTGGTATTGCTGTCCCGGATTCTGACCATCGCTATACAATGGGGAAAATATCCCGGCCCGAACCCTTGCACAAAGGTCAAACCCCCCAAAATAAACAATCAGGTGACCGGCCATTTGACCCCGGATGAAACAACCCGGTTGCTGGCGGTTCTTGATTCATATCATGACCGGCAGGCGGCGGGACTGGTCAAACTGGCCCTTTTGTCCGGTTTGCGGCGGTCTGAACTTTTCCGGTTGACATGGGCGGATGTCGACCTGTCCCGGTCCCTGGTGGCTCTTAAAAATCCGAAAGGCGGCAAGGATGCTGTTTTACCACTAAGCGCGGCGGCGGTGGAACTGCTGAAAAGTTTACCCCGTGATGCGGATTATATTTTCCCGAACCCTGCGGGCGGGATGCGAACCACTATAAACAGGCCGTGGGCGAACATTAAAGAAGCGGCGGCCCTGCCGGATGATTTTCGGTTCCATGACCTGCGGCACCATTTCGCGTCACATTTGGTTTCAAACGGTGTTAGCCTGTACGCGGTTCAAGCGCTGTTAAATCATAAAACACCGGCAATGACGGCCCGGTACAGTCATTTATCCGGCGATGCCCTGCGGGATGCTGTAAATAAAGGCGCGGCGGTGATGACGGCCCGCAAACCATCGGGATTAAAGGTGGTGAAAAATGGCGGATAATTTGCAAAAACAGCGCGGGTTATGGCTTGAAAACTTTCTGAATCCTGCCACACAGGTTGACAATTTTTATGGCGGTTCCGGCAAGGTGCCCGGTTTCCGGTCCCTGGCGCGGGATGCTCTGGATATTTTAAGGATAACCGAAAAGTATAATCTCGAAAATGACCCTGGCCTCTTGGTGCGCGAAAGAATTGAGAAAGCCCCATCAGACGTTAAAAAATTTTATGACCGGCTCCCTGCTTTTATTAGAGCGATATTGGATGGAACAGACCCTTTAGAACTACGAACGGCGGTATTTGAGAAAAATCCCATTTTTAAAGAAAAATTCAAAAAATTTTATACGTCAACAGCGGAATATAAGGGCATGGTTATCGATGAAATCGATCAGGCGATATGTGATTTGCCGTCACACCAAAAGATTTTGGGCGGTTTGTTTGAAAAAATTACCAAGACCGGCCTACCTTGGAAAACAACGCTCTTTGATCTAAAGCTGTGGACTCCGGAAGGCATGGCGGAAAATTTATCTCTATATAAGCTGCTGGGGCAATATGGGGCATTTTCGGATAAAATAGGATTTGACGACGAAGCCGGGCAAGCGGTTTTCGGCCGCGTTTTCGATAAGTCAAATTTTGTGCAACGGTTCCCCTGGGGCATAGCTTCAACAAATATCGCTCTTGATTTTTTGCGGTACGGCGGCGCATTCATGAGGTCTAAAGGTTTTTTGTTTTGTGAACATTGTGGCAGATTTAAATTTATCGAACGATTAAATCACAACGGCAAATTCAAAAATCAATATTGTTGTGATTTATGCCGAACCAAGGCTAACAATTTGCGGCGAAGCCAAAGCCCTTCAGAACGGCGAACGGCTAACAAGTAACACCGTATAGATACCACCCACGCCCTTTACCGGCGTTTATTCCCTGTATAAGCACAGCACCCCCTCCCTTTAAATTTCCTCTTTTCGCTTATTTTAGAATTTTCGCTTATAAGAGTTTAAAGGATAAATAAGCGTAATAATTCAGTTTTTCTCATTTTTTGATTGACTGGTAACTGCTGGGCAATTATTGTTTTCCCATAGGGCAAAATTTTATTTTTTACTAAATTTTAACTGAAAGGGAAACATCATGAATTTGTTACCAGCACGCACGGCGGTTGAAACCGGCGCGGTCCCGTATGGCCTGCAAACCCTTTACAAATGGCACCACCTGAAAAAAAATCCGGCTTTAATTTTCAAAGTTGGTGGCAGGCTCATGATCGACCTCGACGAATACAGGGAAATGGCGGTCCGGTCCCGTGATGCAAATGTCAAAGCGGCGGAAGCGGTCCGGGCGGTGTCTTATGATGAATAGGCGCGCGGCAATTCGGGCAAAGTGTCTTGATTGTTCCGACGGCCCGGCCGATGTTCGGAAATGTACTTTTACCGACTGTCCACTTTTCCCCTTTCGAATGGGGACAGGCCCCCAGGATGCAAAGAAACGGGATCAAGAAATCCGGCAATATTGTTTGTGGTGCATGGCTGGCCAAAAAAAAGAGGTGCGGCTATGCCCGTCTGAAAATTGTCCCTTGCATCGCTTCAGGATGACAGCCCAGAGCATGAAAAAAGCGCGTATAGGGCGAACGAAACAGGCAAAAATGGCGGCCGAAGGGTAACACCCGCCGGGAAAAGAAAAAGGCCATTTCCGGGCGGGAAAACGGCCTTGGTAAAAGGTGTTGATATGGATAATGATAAATCAGGTGCGGGTAAAAATCAACAGTTTTACAATAAAAGCCGGGCTTTTATACCGCCGGAAGTGTTGGCAAGCCCTGCATATTTGACCATTACAAGCGCGAAAACTCATATTGTGCTGGTTCGGTTCTGGCAAAAGGCGTTCCATAAACAAACAAAAAAACGGAAAGGCGGCGCGAAAAGCCTTACTATCACAAATAACGGTCAAATAATTTTCACGTATGGCGAAGCGGCGGCCCTGGGTATTAGTGCGGCAACGTTTCACAAGGCGGTCAAGGACCTGCTGGCCCGTGGTTTTATTGATATTTCCGAAAATGGCAACTGGTATCAAAAACAGCCGACAAAGTTTTTTATTTCATGGCGGTTTTTGAAATATGGGCAACCTGACTTTGAAAAAATGGGCTGGAAACGCGGCTTACCTGCTGGCCTTGGCTTCCAAAAAAAAACAAAACACGCTTTAGAATCTAAAAGCCAACAGGCTTTAGCATCCCAAAGCCAAAAGGCTGATAAGGTCAAAACCCTCCCTTTAGAATATGAAAGCCAGAAAAAAAGACAGGCCAACAGCGCAAACACCTAACAGGCAAACGATTATATAGAATTGAAACCGAAAAACCCGGTTTGGGACCTCAGGCTTTAGGATTCTAAAGTATTTATATATATACCAGGCGCCTGCCTATGTTTTGTTACGGCGGCACGGCGAGTCAGGCAAGAGCAACACACAAACAGAGAGAGAGGAAACGATGGAAAACTGGTACACATCCAAAGAGGCGAAGCAGAGACAGTGTCCACTGAGTAAGGAAAAATGTTCAGGCGACAAATGTGCCTTTTGGTTTGGGCGGCCTTGTTGAACGAAGCCGCTTCGCGGCGGATAAATAGTGTATACTCTAATCGTGCTC
>CAZWCS010000001.1:106451-115118 GCA_964632805.1 uncultured Desulfobacterales bacterium | reverse complement strand
GTGGCCTATGATGCCGGGGGGGTGACCACCTCCACGGTGACCGTTCCCCTGGTGGCGGCGGTGGGGGTGGGGCTGGCGTCCATTATTAAAGGACGCAGTCCGCTGTTGGACGGGTTCGGTCTGATTGCTTTCGCTTCCCTGCTGCCCATGATTTTTGTGATGGGCTACGGGCTGGTGGTTTTTTAAGGAGAAACACTGAATATGGTTTTCTGGGGTGAGGCAGCGGCGGTTCTGATGGCCACCTTCCGGGACGTAATTCCCATTCTGGCCCTGATTCTCGGTTTTCAACTGTTTGTTCTGCGCCAGCCGGTTCCGCATGTGCGGCGCCTTATCCTGGGCGGGGTGTATGTGGTCCTCGGCCTGGCCCTGTTTCTGATCGGCCTGGAAAAAGCCCTGTTCCCGATCGGCCGGGCCATGGCCGCCCAGCTTTCCGACCCCGCCTTTCTGGCCGGATCGGGCGAAGCCGTTGCCGCCAACTGGACCGCCTACAAATGGGTCTACCTGTTTGCGGCCTTAATCGGTTTTTCCACCACCATTGCCGAGCCTTCCCTGCTGGCGGTGGCCATAAAAGCCAGCGAAGTTTCGGCCGGGGTCATCGGGCAGTGGGGGCTGCGCGTTACCGTGGCCCTGGGGGTGGCCGTGGGCATCACCCTGGGGGTGTTCCGGATTGTCACGGGTACGCCCCTGTACATGTATATTCTGGCCGGGTATGCTATAGTGGTGGTGCAGACGTTTATAGCGCCCAGGAAGATTATCGCGCTGGCCTATGATTCCGGGGGGGTGACCACCTCCACGGTGACGGTGCCGCTGGTAACTGCGCTGGGACTGGGGCTGGCCGAGGCGGTACCGGGGCGCAACCCCGCCCTGGATGGTTTCGGACTCATTGCTTTTGCCAGTCTTTTCCCGGTCATTTCCGTGATCGGATATGCCCAGGTGACGCATTGGCGCGTCGCCCGCGCGGAGAAAAAGCGCCTGAAAGGAGAAGCCCGATGAAATTCAAGATTGTTTTTGCGCCGGTAAAAACCCACAAAACCGACGCGATTGTGGATGCCGCCAAGAAGGCGGGGGCCACCGGAGCCACCATTATCCCCTCCCGCGGAACCGGAATGCATGAAGCCAAGACCGTTTTCGGCCTGACCCTGGAGGACCAGACCGATATTGTCATGTTTCTGCTGGAGGAACACCTGGTGAAGACCATCCTGGAAGCCGTGAAGGTTGCCGGAGAGTTTGACAAGCCGGGGACCGGTATCGCCTTTGTGCTGCCGGTGGAACAGGTAATCGGTTTGGAAAGCCAAATGAACGCTTTTAAAGAAGAGGTTCGGGATAAGTACCTATGAGTCTGGAATATCATATTTTTTTTGAACATACAGGGAGGTGGTTGTTATGGCGGCATCAATCATACGGGTAGGGGAGGTAATGCAGAAAGAGGTTTTAACCATTGACGGCATGGCGTCCGCCAAAGAGGCGGCGGCCATGATGCGGTCCTCCAGGGTATCCGAACTGCTGGTGGCCCGGCGCAATGAAGACGATGCCTGGGGAATTATCACCCTGATGGATTTGATCCGGGATGTGCTGGTTCCCGACAGTGATCCCGACGGGGTATTTGTTTACGAAATGATGACCAAACCGGTGATAACCGTTCCCCGGGAAATGGACATTCGTTATGCCATTCGCCTGATCCAGCGGCTGGGGATTCACCGTGCCCCGGTGGAGCACCTGGGGGAAATTGTGGGCATGGTCACGCTGTACAGTCTGATTCTTGATCACGAACTTTTGTAATCGGCGTTACTGCCGAAAGGAAGGGAACATGTCCGGATCCCGCTACGACGTGGTATTTACCGGAGAAATCCGTGACAATCTTGATCCGGCCGAAGTTACAGACAATTTCGCCCGCCTGTTCAAAATTTCCGCGGAAAAAGCGAACCAGTACCTGAACGCCGGCCGGGTGGTGCTGAAATCCGGAGTGGAGGCGCAGACCGCGGAGAAATACCGCGCCGCCCTGGCCGAAGTCGGCCTGGTTGTGTCCCTTGAGGCGCAGGAAGCCGACAGCAAAAAACCGGCGCCGGAACCGGCAACCGCGGCTCCCGCGGCCGCCGCATCTTCGGCAACGACGGAAGCGGTCGGTCCGGTCTGGGGCCGGAAAGTTGCGGGTCCGGCAGCCGGTTCCGCCATGACACCAGCACCGGCGCCGGAGGATGAAGAAAAACGCCGGGATTTGCTGGAGCGCAGCCGGGCCGGGGAATATCACCTGCAGATCGGGGAAGTCCTGGCCGAGGCCTGGCAAAAAGTCAGCGGAAACAAAATGACGGTTTTTCTGAGCTGTTTGCTGTACCTGGCCATTGCTTTAGGAGTGAGCCTGGGAGCGGGGTTGATTCAGGGCATACTGATAATTCTGGGCGGGGAAAATGGGAAGGTGATCGGCGCCATTCTGGCCCAGGTCCTGCAGATTACCGTAACCTTGCCGGCCGGGGTAGGCCTGTTCATGCTGGGCGTGCGCCTGGCAGTTGACGCGCCGGCCGGAGCCGACACCATTCTGAATTATTACAAGCAGATCCGGCCCCTGGTGCTGACCACCCTCCTGATGTATGCCATGGTCCTGCTGGGTTTTCTGCTGTTCATCATCCCCGGCATTTATTTATCGGTGGCCTACCTGCTGGCCCTGCCGCTGGTAGTGGATAAAAGGTTGTCTCCCTGGCAGGCCCTGGAAACATCCCGCAAAGCCATCACCCATCGCTGGTTCACCGTTTTCGGTCTGTTCATGCTGCTGGGATTGTTGTACCTGGCGGGCTGCATTCCTTTGCTGATCGGCCTGATCTGGGTCATTCCCCTGGGCCTGATTGCCATGGGCATCCTCTATCGCAACATTTTCGGGGTCAGTTCCGTGTCCCCGGCATCCTGACGCGGGACAGAACCCTTTTCGTTGCTCCCTGTGAGAATCTTTAACCGGGGAATACGGCCCCGTCCGGATGGATCCAACCGTTACCAACGAAATCAGATGGTGGATACGGTTATGCCCAGGGTGGCATCATCTTCCTGCAGGGTTGTATCGCGGGAAGCGGCAGGGATAGGCGGCTCTCGAGGGGGGGCCTTCTTTTCGGACATTTCCGGGATCTGCCACTCACTCTGATACATGCCGCGGTATACGCAAGCCAATATCATTTCCATAAGGGTTTTGGCATCAACCCTGAAGGTGTCCGCTTGCAGCCGTCTGATGTGACCGGTCAGGATATCGACCTGCTGCTTCAGCGCTGCCAGCGTTCCCAGAAAGGCCAAGATTTTTTTTCGCTTAGCGGGTTTGACCTGCGGCACATTGATATTTTTCTCCCAGTTATCGCGCATCTTTTTTACGTCCTGAAAAGAAATCTGCAGTATTTGCCGGTTGATCTGCGGATCGCCGAAGGGAGATTCGGTATCAATCACACTTTTGATCTGCTGATTGTTCCGCTGTTGCTGCCGCTGACAATCGTCCAGAAGTAACCTCCGGAAATCATTCGGTACGTTCAACGTTACGGCCTGCAGGCGTTCGGCGGAACTGCGGGTTTTCTGGCCGAATTCTTTCCACACACTTTTCCAGAAACGGGTACTCTCCGACTGAAAACAACGCTGCAGGTTGGCGATGCTCTTATCCTCCTGCTTGCGGATCCGTTTGACCACCCGCATCAACTCCCGCGCGGTCTGCTCAAAAAGCATGGAGCCGGTTACTGCACCATAAATCATCCCCACCACCGCATACCAGTCCTGATAATAGTATATGTCCGTCACCGGCTCAAAAAGTCCGGCCAGGATCTGATTATTAAAAAGATGGGAAGGAGTGGCATAAGACGGCGTGCCGCCCAGAAACGATCGGGAAATCCCGCCATCCTCCTGGATATGGACTGCGGTTTCAAAATCAATAATTCCCAGTGAGAAATCTTCGGCTTCTTCGACCACAAAAAGATTGTCCGGTTTCAAATCCCGCATGCTGATGCCCCGTTCCCGCAATTTGACCAGCAGCGACAGCAGATTGCTGATAATGCCGGCCATCTGGGGAGCATTCTGCTTGAAATTCTGGGCCCGGATTCTATCGATAACCAGCTTCCGGTAAGCAGCCAGGGATTTTTTGTAGGCTTTGGAAAGCGACCGCAACAGGCCGGTGATTTTTTTCGTCAATTCGGGCGAAAGCCCGGCTTTTTCCAGGTCCAGCGGCTGTTGAAAAAGATGGGCCACAAACCAGGTTTTCATTTTGTGAACAGAAACATTGGCCGGGGTCTCCGTTTCCTTTAAAAGCCGGCTCAGTTCGGCTTCAAACTGGGACCAGCATTCGTTCAACCGGAGATACAGAGGACCATTTTCCTCGCCATACTTGTTTTCCAGGCTGACATAATCGGATATCAATTCCGGCTGACGGGCGAGCTCTTCTTTTAGCCGGGCTTCCAGATTGGCGCTGTGCAATTTCTCAATATATTGATTTAAAAAGGTATACTTGGAAATATCCATGAAAAAGGCGAAACCGTTATCAATTTTCAAATACTTGTGAAAACCGGGATTCTCGCTGAGCCAGGCGGCGGCGTACCTTTCGGCCTCGGCTCGGGTTCGCTGGCTGGATTGGGGGAAACCGGCGATTTTTTTTACAATATCGGATATGCCCGGCGCAATACACACAAAATATTCCGACAGCTCTTCCATGGTCCGACTTTCCGTGTTGATGGCCTCGATATAATCTTCAAAACGGGTAATGGGCGTCGGCGGAATTTTAACCACCCAGATACTGTCAAAAATAACCTTGTAGCAGCGGCTTTTGCTGCCGCTGCCCTCCCCCAGCATACTCAGGGATACGATCCGGGATAGCCACTTGCCGTCGATATCGACTTCCAGGCGGTAAGACATCTCGGCAACATCGGGGGCGAAGTTATTGGGGAAAAACCGCTGGGCGCTGTCGGGCCGGGCACCGATCTGCAATCGGTATAAATTCAGCAAGAAATTCAGGATGGCGATCCGGTCCGGGAATCGAATCCATCGATACTGATAACTTTCACCCTCCTGCGCTCCCTGCTGAAGCAAAACAGTTTCAATTTCTTTATATCCGCAATGTAAGGCCCATGTCAAAGGTGCCCATCCGTGAGCGCTGGCAGCATTCGGATCAGCCCCTTTGTTCAGTAACTGCTGTACAATTTTCATCTGCCCCGTATAGGTCGCCAGGGTCAGCGGTGTCCATCCCTCCAGGTCCTCCAGATCGGTCCGGCCCCCATTTGCAAGCAGCACTTCAACCATCCCACCCAACTTGTGTTTTATGGCCTCGTTTAAAGGAATTTTCCCCTCCTGGGTTCTTTCGTTAACATCTGCCCCCTGTTTTATTGCGTCCAGGAGCAAATCCGGGTCACCGGCCAACATAATATTTATGATATAGCTTCCCCCGGATGATCCGGGCCCTGAAATATGCTGCAAAATCTGGGAAGAACCTCCCGCAGCCTCAGCCCGCTGGTTCTTTTCGCTTTTTATTACCCAGAAAGCCACGGATAGAAATGCGATGAGACTTACAGCGCCGCCAGCCTGCTTCCAGACAGGCGAATAATCGGGGACAATCACCAGTACGGCATGATAAAATTTCAATCCGTACTGAAGCGAAAACATCAAGCCGACAATGTATCCGCAGAAGGCAATCAGCGTCAGCATTTCCGGGGATTTAACATGCCTGTTAATGTTGGACAATTCCAGCAATTCCCGGAAAGAACAGGCCAGGGTCAAGACAATCACCACCACCCACAGATACATGATTGCCCGAATCAGGGGCAAAACCATATCGAAGCCGCTGGGCAAATACGGCCCGAAAACGCTGAAAAGGATCAAGGCCGCCAGAAGGGATAAGCGGCTGAGAATATCCGTGCGGGATATCCAGTGATACAGATCGGGATTGTCTTGTTCTACTTTGTTGCGGATCGGTGCAACAAAAATCAATCTGATCCCGATCCAAATCAGCAGAACACCGGCGATAACAAGGACCCACTTGAAAAGTTGAAGCGAAAAAAAGTCGAAATCAATATCAGGCGGAAAAAGTTCCAAAGGTGTTATCGACATGAAATAAACCCCACTTCACCGGTATGTTTCACCAGTAAAAAACCACCGCGTCAATGAGAGAATCCGGAAAACATCCTGACAGCTATCACCCGCGTCTTGCCCGTTGATTATCATATCGTTAGAATCTGGTCAGGGGGATTTTTCTTTATTTTTATAAGTAATATCATTGGGCTTGAATGTCAATTTGTTTTTCCGGGCACATCATAAATTGACGACGCGGCAGCAACCCTCTATACTGAAAACATGAAACCGGTCCAAGCGTATTTGTTTCCCCGTGCCCTCAAACCGGAGGACGCTCCCCCGGACAGCCCCGGCTCCACCGCAGCGGAGGAAACCCGGGAGACCCGGGAAAAAGCGCCGGAAAAAGAAGAATACCTGCTGTGCGTCCGCTGCCGCCAACCCATAACGCGGCCGGCGGACAAAATAGCGATACAAAATGCCCACCAGCACGCCTTTGCCAATCCCAGCGGCCTGATTTTTGAAATCGGATGTTTCCAGGCCGCACCGGGGTGCGCACATATAGGGGAATCCAGCAGTGAGTTCACCTGGTTCCCCGGTTACCAGTGGAAAATTGCGGTTTGCGGCAACTGCCTGACCCATCTGGGCTGGCGCTTTACCGCGCCCGGCACCGCCTTTCACGGCCTGATTTTAAGCGCTCTGATTTCTTCGGAAAAATAACCGCCTACTGCTCCCCGGCGGCCAGCCTTTCCAGGTTGCTGCGGGCAAAATCCAGTTCCGGATCCAGATCCAGAGCCCGCTGATAATAATAGACGGCCTTCGCCGTCTGGCCCATATCCCGGTAGTTGGAAGCAACATTGGCATAATCGATGGCGGATCCGGGATCAATCCGGAGAATCTGCTGAAAACATTCGATGGCGCGTTCATGTTCCCCCAGCTTGAAGCAGCAGAACCCCATCAGGTTGAGAATATCCGTCCGGTCGCCGTCCACTTCCAGGCCCTCTTCCAGGACCGACAGGGCCTGGCGGTATTGTTCCATCTCTTTCAGACAGAATCCCATATACGAACAGACACTGGGAAAATCCTGAGGGGGCGGCCGTCGCTCCCGGGCCCGGTGGAAATAATCCAGCGCGGTCTGTTGTTCTGCCTGCGCCAGATGGCACATGCCCATGTAAAAGGGAACAAAATAGGGCCGATCCAGGGGTTCGTCCATGGCGGCCAGGCGGGATAGCGCTTCGTCCGGAGGTAGCTGTTCGGCCGCCAGCTTGGCGGTAAACATGCCCGCACTGGCATTTTCCGCCCGCTGAAAAAAGGCCGCCCCGGGAATAAAGGTGTAAAACGCCGGCACGCCCAGCACCGGATCGGTCATATCCACCACCCAGACCTCCTGGCCGATGCCCGAGAGCGCGGCCAGACAACGCTCAATTTCAACTTTGATGTTGTCGTGAGACAAGTCGGGCAGATCAGCGAGTCTTACCATCTCCCGCGGCGCCAGGAGAAAATCCGCCGCCGCCAGGGAAGAAAGCTTGGGCAGGCCACTTTCCACATAGCAGGAACCGGTATGAAAATCGCCGCCCAGCTGGGCGGCTTCCGTCAACGCCCGGCTCAGGGCCTTTTCCGGGTCCGAAGCGGTGCCGGCCGTCCAGACCAGTTCGCTTTTTTCCGGGAAGGTGTCCGGATCGTAAGCCAGTACGCCCACCGTGGGGATGCCGGTGTCCAGGGTAAAATCGAAAACCGTCAGACGGACACCGGCCGCCCGGTATCTGGTTACCAGGTCGGTCACCGCCGGATGGCCGGCAGACCGGGGATCAAGGGCCGGCACCGGCTGTCGGCGGCGGGCGATGAGGCAGGAGACGTGCCGTTCCACCACCTCGCAGAGCCCCTGACAAATGGCCTCCTCCGGACAGTTCCCGGCGGAGGTGCCGTTGAAAGCATTAATGGCGAAAAACCAGTCCAAAGGAATCAGGGCCGACGCGCCGGTGGTCAGGTTAACGGCCCGGGTCCACCGAAGCGGCAGGTCGTCGAAAAAGGGACGCACGGCGGCGGCCCGGTCCGGATCGTCCTGCACCGAGTCAGCCAGCATGGCAAAAGATACGGCGGTTGCCCCAAGATTTTTTCGGGCATCCACCACAAAATTGTGCGCCCGATCGGAAAAGCGGTAAAAGCTGAACCGTTCGGCCAGTTCCATCACCGCACTGGCTTCGGCCTGTTCTTCGGTGGCACCCTTGCCCATCTGTTTGCGGGTGCCGGTCAGGGCCGCGGCCGCACTGCCGCAGATACTGAAAAACACGGGAATTCCCAGCCGTCCGGTATCAATCCGCCGGGTTTCCGCCAGAATATCCAGGCCGGTTTCCGCGGCCTTCTGTTTGAACCGCCGTACGGTCTCCGCCGGGGGCAGGGTTTTGTCCTGGTCTCCGGTAAAATGTTTCCAGGCGTCATTGAGCTGCAGCGTTTTCGCCATTGGTTTCACCTCGTTGTTTTTGCCCTGCACTATATTTTTCCGCCGCCGGGAAGTCAACGAAGGATTTCTTGCGGATCGCTTTTCCCGTCATCACGAACGACCGGGATTGCTTCGTCGCTTTGCTCCTCGCAATGACATAAAGTGCGTCATCGCGCGCCGATCTTTCACTTTCGGTATCACGAGCGACCGGCCTT
>CAZWCS010000001.1:0-106351 GCA_964632805.1 uncultured Desulfobacterales bacterium | reverse complement strand
TTTTTCCCGTCATCGCGAGCGACCGGCCTTTTTTTCCCGTCATCGCGAGCGACCGGCCTTTTTTTCCCGTCATCGCGAGCGACCGTCAGGGAGCGAAGCGATCCCGGCCTGCCATGCCTCATAAAGCCAGCCGCCACCATCCCGTCAGGGGTTGCTTCGTCTCTTCGTTCTTCGCAACGACAGCCGAAAAGTTCCAGATTGCTTCGGGCACTGTCGTGCCCGCGCAATGACTGCCTTGATGGTCAATTTATCTATATGCGCTTGTCCCGGCAGGAACACATTCTGGATATTCTGAACTTGTCAACCCGGCCATAATCTGCTATAAAAGCGGCAGAAATTACAGACCGGTGCCGCAGCAACGCCCCCGGGGCAAAGATCGAAGCGGCTACCGGAGTTCTCACCATGATGTCAAAACCGGTAAACGCTCCGTTGATCCGCAAAAGGGAAAAACTATGATAAACCGCACCCGCTGGCTGCTGCTGCTGATCACCCTTTTTGTGCTCTCCACCGTGGCCCTGGGTTTTTCCCTGTTTCTCTATATTTACTGGTACATCAAAGTCAGCGCCGGTCTGGAAACCCTTATGAAGCGCTTTCCCATCGAAGGCGTGGACATGGCGGCCGCCCAGACCTGGGTGGTCATCACCGTGCTGTCCATTCTGGTGGGACTGATCCTGGTGGGACTGTTTCTGATTTTTTTCTACAACCTGAAAACCCTGCAACTGTTCCGGCTGCAGCGCAATTTTATCAACAATTTTACCCATGAACTGAAAACTCCGGTAACCTCACTGCGGCTCTACCTGGAAACGTTCATGAAACACGAGCTTTCCCGGGATAATCGCCTGAAGTATCTCCATTCCATGATCGCCGACGTGACCCGGCTGTCCACCACCATCAGCAGCATTCTCAGCCTGGCCGAAATCGAAAGCAAAAGTTACGCCGGCGAATTCGTCACCGCCGAAATGACTGCCACCATCCGGGAGTTTTTCGAAAAAAACCGCTATCTGTTTGAAAACTGCCGGGTCAACTTCCACAACCCGTCCCAGTCCGAATATTACTGCCGCATCAATCCCCATCTGTTCGAGATGCTGCTGATGAATCTGTTCACCAATGCCGTCAAATATAACCGGTCCGAAGAACCGCAAATCGACATCCACTTTGACCAGCGCCAGTGGCGGGTGGTTATCAGTTTTTTCGACAACGGCATCGGACTGGACAAAAAAGATCGCAAGAAAATATTCAAAAAATTTTATCAGGCCGGCAATGCCGAAGACCGCTCTGCCAAGGGCACCGGGCTGGGGCTCTACCTGGCAGCCAATATCGCCCGGCTGCATAAAGGAAAAATCCGGGCGGCCGGCAAACCGGACGGAAACGGTTCGGTCTTCCGGCTTTCTCTGCCGGCATCACGGGAGGAAGCGGAAAAATGATCACCGCCTCCGGCAAACAGCGCATCCTGATCATCGAAGATGAAGCCCATATCGCCGAAGCCCTGAAAATAAACCTGTCCTTCAAAGGCTACGAGGTGTTCGTTGCCGACAACGGGGTGGCCGGGCTGGAACAGTGGAAGGAGCGGCAGCCGGACCTGGTCGTGCTGGACATCATGCTGCCGGGCATTGACGGTTTTTCCGTGCTGCAGAGCATCCGGCTGGAAGACGAAAAGGTGCCGGTCCTGATCCTCTCGGCCAAAACCGAGCCTGCCGACCGCATCAAGGGGCTGACGTGGGGCGTGGATGATTACCTGACCAAGCCCTTCGAACTGGAAGAGTTTCTCCTGCGGGTAGAACGCCTGCTCACCCGCTCCGCCTGGAACAAGCAGGAAACCGCTTCGACCCCGCCGGCAGTCTACACCTTCGGCAAAAACCGCATCGATTTTGAAACCGCTACCGCCACCGGCCACAAGGGCACCATCCGGCTCACCGAACAGGAGATCAAGCTGCTCAAACTGTTTGTGGCCAACGCCGGAAGACCGCTGTCGCGGAAAAAACTGCTGGAAATCGGCTGGGGCTATACCGGCGACACCTCCACCCGGACAGTGGACAATTTCGTGGTCCGGCTGCGCAAATACTTTGAGGACAACCCCCAAAAACCGAAATTTTTCCAGAGCCAGCGGGCGGTGGGCTACATCTTTAACCCGGAACCGGATGCCGAAAAAACCGACTGACGCCTCTTCACAGCCCCGAAAATTTGGCCGCGATCTGTTTCATAATTTCATTGGTCCCCGCGGTTTAACAAACGCCCGCAGGCGAAAACGAAAATCGCGGTGGGCTTCGGTGTAAGGCAAAATCTGCATTATTCAATTTTTATCCGTCGGGAACACTCAGGCGGGTGCGCAACGGGAAAGAATAAAATCGGCGATATTCCGGATGCCCTGTTTGCCTTCCGGCAATACATCGGAAAAAATGGTAAACACATGGGGCAGGTCATGCCAGATATCCAGTTCCACCTCCACCCCGGCGGACATCGCGTTTCTGGCCGTCAGCAGGGTGTCATAAAAGAGCAGTTCGGTGTCCGCCACCTGGAAAAACAGCGGCGGCAGGCCCGCGTAATCACCGAAAAGCGGGGATATGGAGGGATCCCGGGCATCGCCGGTTTCTTCCGTCAGATACTGCTCCATCCGTTTCAGGGCATTGGCGTGAAACATGTGACTGCTGCGGGCATTGCTGATGAGGCTGGGGCTGGTCTGCGTCATGTCGGCAAACGGGGACAGGCAGAAAGCCGCCCGGGGCTGGGGCAGCCCCTGTTTTTTTAAGGCCAGCAGGGTGAGCAGGGTCAGGCCACCGCCGGCCGAATCCCCCCCGATTACCAGTTTTTCCGGGGCATAGCCCTGCTGCAACAACCAGCGATAGGCCGCAACCGCATCGGCGCAGCAGTCGGCCACGACATGTTCCGGCACCAGCCGGTAATCCAAGCTGAAGACCCGGGTGCGGCTTTTGCGGGAGATCCGCCAGGTCAGGGGCCGGTGGGTAAAGGGCGAGCCGAAAAAATAGCCGCCCCCGTGAAGATACAAAATCGCCCGGCTGTGATCGACTACCGTGTCGGCCACCAGCCACTCTCCGTTCACGCCTTCTTTCTGAACGGACGTCAGGGAAATACAGGAGGGAGTTCGAAACACCATTCTGCTGGCCACCTCCAGGCCGCTCCGCAGACCGCGCATCACCGCCGGCGTTATGGGCATGGGCCCCTGGATCGGTTTGGTGATATATTTTAAAATAAAATTCAAAACTTTGGCATTGATGCTGTACATAAAACGGCCCTCGCTGTTGTAGTTATAAAATCCTGACTGTATTGCTGTCTTTACCATATTCGACCCGGCCTGTCCACCCACCTCTTCCGGGGTACCCGGTGCAACATGCAATAGAAAATTTCAATTTCTATTGCATGACCGATGGAAAAACGCAATAATGCGCACAGGTGCAAAATGGTTTTATCCCTTATACTGCTGGCATCCAATCGCTGATATCTGAAGGAGGAAATCATGGGCGAAGAAAAAAAAGTCGGCTGCGCGCGGCCTACCGGCGGTCCGGTGGGGGAAAGCGCCGAAAAACCCGCAACCCCGGAAACAGGACCGGTTAAGGAGGTTCAGGCAATGATTCAAGTGGGAAAAAAGGCGCCGGATTTTGTCGCTCCGGCCTATCAGAAGGGAAAATTTACCTCCGTCAAACTGGCGGATTATCTGGGCAAATGGGTGGTGCTCTGTTTCTATCCGGGAGATTTCACCTTCGTCTGAGCGACGGAGATTTCGGCAGTTGCCGAAAAATACCCGGAGTTTCAAAAACTGGGCGTGGAAGTTCTGTCCATGAGCATCGACAGTGTGTTTGTGCACAAAATGTGGAATGACAAGGAACTTTCCCAAATGGTGGACGGCGGGGTGCCCTTTCCCATGCTGTCCGATGCCGGCGGCCGGGTCGGCAAGGCCTACGGAATATTCGACGATGACGCCGGGGTGGAAACCCGGGGCCGCTTCATCATCGATCCGGACGGGGTGGTGCAGTGCTACGAAGTGCTGAGCCCGCCGGTGGGCCGGAACATCGCCGAATCCCTGCGCCAGATACAGGCCTTCCAGTATGTCCGGGAAGCAAAGGGCGCCGAGGCGCTGCCTTCGGGATGGAAACCGGGTAAACTTACTCTGAAACCCGGGCCGGACCTGGTGGGCAAAGTCTGGGAAGTATGGAAAACCGGCATGGCCTTTGATTAGAAGCCACTTCAAAATGGCTGCGAACACCCGCAGTCGATAAACACCCTTCAATATATTATATACAGGAAAAAAACGGTGGGCATAGTGCCCGCCGTTTTTTTGTCGCCCTTTTTGCAGACCACTTCCCAAGCGATTGACGCCCTGCCTGTGATGTGGCATGATAAAAATGTTCAACAAAACAACAAACACGATTATTTTCCATGACTGCCGCCAATTCCCACACAAACACCCCTCCGCTGATTCTCGGTCTGGATATCGGTTCGGTTTCCGTGGGCCTGGCAACTTTGACCCCGGATAAAACCATCCGCTATACCGACTACGCCTTCCACCACGGCGATCTTACCGAAACCGTGGAAAAAATGCTGGAAAAAATCGAGACCGCCCGTCTGGGGGCGGTGGCCGCCACCCATGCCACCCCTTCCCTGATTGACGCCGACTGGCGCTGTGACGACCGTATCGCCGTAATTGCCGCCGCGCAGCATTTTTGCAAACGAATGGGCGCCATCCTTCACGTGGGCGGTGAAACTTTCAGCCTGCTTCATTTCGATGAACACGGCCGCTACCGTGGCTTGAAAACCAACACCTCCTGTGCCGCCGGCACCGGCAGCTTTCTGGATCAGCAGGCGGGACGCCTGAACCTGTCCGGAATCGGGGAACTGGCGAAAATTGCCGCGGCCAACACCGGCCAGTTGCCGAAAATCGCTTCCCGTTGCGCGGTTTTTGCCAAAACCGATCTGATCCATGCCCAGCAGGAGGGATACGGTCTGGGCGAAATCTGCGACGGCCTCTGCCGGGGGCTGGCCAGAAACATCGTGGACACCGTCTTCAAGCATGAAATCCCCTCCCCCCCGGTGGTCTTCTGCGGCGGCGTGGCACAGAACCAGGCGGTTATCGCCCACCTCAACCGCATGCTGGGCCGGGAACTGACGATAACCGAACTGGCTCCGCTGTACGGCGCCGTCGGGGCGGCCCTCAATCTGCTCCGGGAAAAGGAGAATCCGCTGACGGTTGACCGCTCGAAACGGCCGGTTTTCCAGCCCTTTTCCCGGGGAAAAACCTACGGCCATTCCCCGCTGGCCCTGCACTACACCGCCTATCCCGATTTTGCCGCCGACGAGTCTTACGAATACCAAGCCGGTTTTCAGAAACGGAAAAACACGGTAGAAGTGGACGTATACCGCCCGCTTCCGGACGACACCGCCTATACGATCTTTCTGGGCATCGACATCGGCTCTACCAGCACCAAGGCCGTCTGGCTGACACCCGCCCGGGAGGTCCTGAGCGGTTTCTACACCCGCACCGCCGGCCGGCCGGTGGCCGCCCTGTGTTCCCTGCTGGAAGCCATGGATGATCTCAGTGCCCGCCGCGGGATTTCCCTGAAAGTGGCGGGCGCCGGAACCACGGGGTCCGGGCGTAAGTTCGTGGGCAAACTGGTGGGCGCAGACCTCATCCTGGATGAAATTTCCGCCCATGCCCGGGCCGCCCGGGAGTTGCATCCGGAGGTAGACACCATCATTGAAATCGGCGGCCAGGACGCCAAGTTCACCACCCTGCACCAGGGACAAGTGACCTTCTCCACCATGAACACGGTCTGCGCCGCGGGCACCGGCAGCTTTCTGGAGGAGCAGGCGGAAAAACTGGGAGTACCCCTGGCGGCATACGCCGAGCGTACGGAAAACATCCGGGCTCCCATTACCAGCGACCGCTGCACGGTCTTCATGGAGCGGGACATCAACCACTACCTGAGCCGCGGCTATACGGTCCCGGAGGTACTGACCGCCGCACTGCACGCCATCCGGGAAAACTATCTCACCAAGGTGGCCGCCCGCACCCGGCTCGGCCAAACCATCTGTTTTCAAGGCGCCACCGCCAAAAACCGGGCCCTGGTAGCCGCTTTTGAACAGCGCCTGCAGCGCCCCCTGCATGTTTCCCGCTACTGTCACCTCACCGGCGCTCTGGGGGTGGCCCTGTATCTGGCCGAAGATCAACCGCACCAGAGCAATTTCCGGGGGATGGATTTGTATAAAACGAAAATTCCCGTACGCTCCGAGATATGCGATCTGTGCCCCAACCACTGTAAAATCACCGTGGCGGATCTGGCCGACGGCCCGGTGGCCTACGGTTTTCTGTGCGGCCGGGATTATGAAACCCGGCATTTCGTAGACAACAACCGTTCCGGCTTTGATCTCTGCCGGGCCCGCCGGAAAGCCTTCCGGCCACACACCCCGGCTCCGGAAACGCCGTCGGTCACCGTGGGCATCCCCGCCGGTTTGTACCTGCAGGAGGAATCTTCCCTGTGGGTGGATTTTTTTCACCGCCTCGGCATGCAAACCATAACCAGCCGGGGCGTAGCCGAAGTAATGGAAAAAGGGAAAGCCGGGGTGGGGGCCGAATTCTGCGCCCCCATTACCGCCATGCACGGCCACGTCATTTGGCTGCTGGAACGGGCGGAGGTGGTCTTTCTGCCCTACTACCTGGACAACCGCAAAAAAGACGGGGATGCCCGACGGCAATACTGTTACTATTCCCAGTTCATCCCCACCCTGCTGGCGGATCTGGCCCCGGCGGACCAGGACCGCCTGATTTCGCCGGTGCTCAAATTCCTGTACACCGGCCTGCACCAGCGCCTGGAGCTGCACCGGTCGGTGCAGAAAATCGACAACAACCTCGGCTTTTTCGAAGTAATGAACGCCTACGAGCGGGCCCTGCACCGCTGGCAGGAAAGCCGAAAGCAATGGCAAAAACGTTATGATACCCGGAATGATTCCGGCGACGATATCCGCGTCATGTTTCTGGGCCGCCCCTATACCGTGCTGGACCCGGAGATGAACAAATCCATCCCGCAAATATTCGGCACTTCAGGGATAAAAGGCTTTTCCCAGGACATGCTGGACCTGGAGCACGTGGCGGTTGACGACATCGCCCCCTTTCTGGAAGAGTTGCACTGGAACTACGCCGCGGATATTATCAAGGCCGCCCGGGTGGTGGCCGACACCCCGGGAACCTACCCGGTTCTGCTGACCTCGTTCAAATGCGCCCCGGATTCCTTTATCCGCGATGTGTTTCAAACCCTGATGGAAGGAGCGGAAAAGCCCTATCTCATTCTGGAACTGGACGAACACGGCTCCAGTGTGGGCTATGAAACCCGTATCGAATCGGCGGTGCGCACCTTCCGTAACCACGCTGCCGCGCAGCGTTCCGTAAAAACCGGCGCCGGGCGTATCAACCCGGCCAAAGTCCCGTCCCTTGCGGAAAAAATCCTGGTGCTGCCCAACTGGGACCCCCTTACCTGTCCCCTCCTGGTGGCCAACCTGCAGCGGGAAGGCCTGGACGCCCGTCTGCTGGAGGAAAACCCCGGGGTGATCAAACGCAGCCTGCATTTAAACAGCGGCCAGTGCCTGCCCATTAACATCATGGTCCAGGAATTCGTGGAATACATGAAAAACCAGGACCTGGACCCCGAACATACGGTGCTGTGGATGGGCGGTTCCGAAGTGCCCTGCAATATCCGCCTGTATCCCTATGCCATCAAAAACATGCTGGCCGCCTTCGGCGGCCGGACCGCCCGGGCCGGGGTCTATACCGGGACCATCGCCTTTACCGACATTTCCCTGCGGGCGGCCATGAACGGCTATTTCGCCTTTATGTTCGGCGGGCTGCTGCGCCGCATGGGGTGCCGCGTCCGTCCCTATGAACACCAACCGGGGGAAACCGACCAGGCCCTGGTGGCCGGACGGAAATTGCTGGAACAGGCCTTTCGGGGAGAACGGGATAAGGAAACGGCGGTCATCGAGATGGTGGAACGATTTGCCGGCATCCAGACCATTCCCGACCGCCGTCCCCAGGTGGCGATTTTCGGCGACCTTTATGTGCGGGACAACCCGGTTTTCAACCAGGACCTGATCGCCCTGATCGAGGCCTGCGGCGGCGAAGCCCTGACGACTCCCTATACGGAATACGCCAAAATGATCGCCCCGGCCTATTTCAAAAAGTGGTTTACCGAGGGCAAATTTCTCAATCTACTGATCAGCCGGGGCCTGCTGACCACCATGGTCCACCGGGAAAAAGCCTACTACCGGCATTTCCGGAAAATCTTGCAGGAACCGGAACCCCATTATGACCGGGCGCCGCAAGAGATCCTGGCGGAATTCGCCATGGTTCCGGAGCAGACCGGCGAATCCCTGGATAATATTCTCAAGATTTACTATCTCTGCCGGCACCACCCGGATCTGGCCCTGTTTGTCCAGACCAGCCCGGCCTTCTGCTGCCCCTCCCTGATCACCGAGGCCATGAGCAGAACGATTGAGAAACAAACCGGCGTGCCGATGGTCTCCATCACCTACGACGGCACCGGGGGTGAAAAAAACCGCAAAATCATTCCCTATCTGAAACTATTGTAAAAATGAAAATCGATTTTTGTTGACATCCGTCTTTTTGAAAACATATACTGCCGACAGTCGACAAAAAACAATTGTTCTGTTTTTTTATTTCGATTGCCATTTTTACAAGGAGGGAGCATGGGTTTTATTAAACAACTGCTGGGAATCTGCCACACCGGCCAGGCGCAGAATCCGGACGGCTGGCGGTACGAAGGCGGCAAGCTGGTGATTGATCTCAACCGCACCCCGGAACTGAACGCCCCGGGTGGCGGCGCCCGCTTTGAGGGGCAGGGCCTGCCGCAACGGGTCCTGGTGGTGCACGGGGCGGATGGAAAATACCATGCCTATGTGAACAAATGCGCCCATATCGGCAAACGGCGCCTGGACCCCGTTGACGGCGGGGCGCGGCTGCAATGCTGCAGCGTGGGCCAGTCCGTCTACGATCTGTCCGGCAAGCGCCTGTCCGGCTCGGCCAGAGACGACATCCACTCCCTGCCCGTGACCCCAACCGAAGAGACCCTGACCATCTCCCTGTAACCGAAAATTTCCGGAAAAGGGGGGAAGCGGTTTTCACCATACCGGGCGATACAACTGCAAAACAAGGAACACCTATGGCCTTTCCAGCCGTACCCAGCCTGGCGGAGCAGATTGCCGATTATATCCGGGGAAAAATTATCCACCTGGAACTGACGCCGGGAGAAAGCATCCGGGAAGCCCGACTGGCCCGGGAGTTGAACGTCAGCCGCAGCCCCATCCGGGAAGCGCTGAAAATCCTGGAAAAACAATTGCTGGTGGAACAGACCCCCCGAAAAGGGAGCAAAGTCACCAGCGTTTCCGAAGATCAGATCGAATCCCTGTACGACGTTACCAGCGCCCTGGTGATTCTGGCGGCCCGCAAAGCGGTGGCAAAAGTCACTCCGGCGGAGCTGGAAGCCATTGATGCCACCGTTGTCGCCGCCGCCGAAGCGGTGCGCCAAAAGGACATCATCGGTTATTACCAGGCCTTTTTCGATTTTTCTCTGGCCTGCCTGGAAGCGGCCAAGGACGAGCTGCTGCAGCAGATGATTTTCGACCTGCTGCCAAGCATCCGCCGCCTGCAATACATGACTTTTCAACTGCGGGCTCACCGGCTGGCGGAAAATCTGCAGATTGTCCAGAAAGGCAACGGCTATCTCCAAAAGGGTGACGGTCCCATGGCGGTCAACACCGTTATTGAATACCTGGAACAGGAAAAAAGCTTCGCCCTGGAGGCTTTCCGCGACGGCCGTCTGGGCCTTCGCTCGGAATCGGGCTAAATATCAATATGTTCTGTGGTTTTCCGGTTTCCGGAAGTAAAAAACAGTGTTTACAAACCAGAATTTTGTATTTTTGGCCTTGACACTTCCATAAAAAAGCGGTAAATTGTCGACAATCGACTATTTAACTGTTGAATATTCAAATTAAGGACAAACCGGTGATGACAGAAAGCATAGGATTCCCAAAACAACCGGGCGCTGCCGGACCGGACCGGGAGCTTCTACAGCAGATCGGAACTTCCCGGGAAATCCGCCGGCTGGCCGGGACCCTGATCCCGGAAATTCTGCATATCTGGGCGGAAAGCGGCAGCGGCGCCGGTACGGCCAGGAAAACCGCCCGCAAAAGCATTGCCCGGATTGCCGGCAACAGCATCCGCAAATCCTTTCTGGACCCGCAGGGCCAGGCCCGGGCCCCGGCCCTGGCCGACCTGGCCGTTGATCCGGCCTGGGCCCGGAAAACCGCTGACCAGCTTGAAATCCTGACAGGCAGTGTCTTTGACGTACTGGACGAGATCCTGGTGGAATTAAAAGCCCTGGACATGGAGGAAAAAACGACCGTCCTGGAGGCCGCGCTGTCGGGCCTGAGCCGGGGACGCAGCGGCCAACTGCTGACGGAGTGGTGCCGAATGGCCATTGATGTTCACCTGCAGGACCCGGATTTTCTGGCCCGGACCCTGCAGCCCGGTTTTGAACAGTGGCTCCGGAACGCGGATCTGGCCGAGCTTAAAGAGTACGTGGACACCGCGGCACCCGGGATTTCCCGCTTTGTGCGGATGCTTAATACCGCTTTATGGGAATATCCCGCCAAGGTCATCACCCTGCTTTCCCTGCTGCCCTCCCTCATCAATATTGCCGGCGACAGCCTGCTGCAGGTTCTCCGCCCGCTGAACGAAAAGGCTTCGCCCGATCTGCTGGCGGATATTCTGCTGGCGTTCATGCGGGAAACCGAAAGCCGGACCACGGCGGAATTGATCAACGAACTGTCGGAAGTCCTTCGCCGCTTTCACACCGGCAGCGCCCTTATCGGCGATCCCGGCAACCCCCAGCTGCCGCGGGATATGAATCAATGGCTGGAAAACATGGCCGCCGCCCTGAACGTGGAAACATTCGGGAAAGCCCGCACCGCCCTGATCGATATCATCGAATCCGGGCGCAACGCTATGACGGACGTCCTGGCTGAACATCCGGAACTGATGGCGGAGGGTCTCCGGGGCAAAAGCACTGGCTGGAGTGCGGCCCTGCGGGTGCTGCGCCGCAAACTGACCGCCCTGGAAACAGCCCTGGACCGGGAAGACCTTGTTACCGGGGCCGCGAAAGAGGCCATCGAAGCCCTGGACATTCAGGAAGCCGCGGAGATTCTGAATACCACCGCCCTCCTGGTCAACCGCTTCTGCGACGATCAGGCCCCGGTGATGGCGGAAAAAGCCTCCGCCTTTGCCGATGCCCTGGATACCTATGAAATATCCGAAGCCCTGACCCGGATGGGAGAAATCGCCGGCCAGGCGCTCCTGCCGGCGGCCAGAACCGTGACGCCACACCTTATCAACGGATTTCTCTCCGCCCTGGCCCCGGCCGACGACGAACTGGAAGAGACCGTCCAGCCGGTACGCGACCGGCTGAAGGCGTTTTTGACCCCCAGAGAGGAGAAATAAGCCGCCATGGAGAGTTTCCAGGAAGCCACCGCGCATCTTTACAACCGGTTCATCGAAGACTGGGAAAAAACGGGCCGGCCCATTGTGGGGCACACCTGTTCCTATGTTCCCGCCGAGATTTTCCATGCCGCCGAAATTCTTCCCGTCCGGCTGCGGGGGATTGAAACCGAAGGCATGGAGATCGGCGACGCCTATTTTGGACCGTACATCTGCTCCTTCCCCAAATGTCTGCTCCAACTGGCGGGAAAAGGCAAATATCCCTTTTTAAACGGCGCCATCATCACCCCCGGCTGTGACTCCATGCGCCGTCTGGACGAATGCTGGCGCAAGGCCGGGGAGGATTATCCGGGGGTTGTGCCGGACTATTTCTACTATTTCGACGTTCCCCACAAGACCCGGCCCCACGGCATGAGATGGTTTGCAGAAGAAATCCGGAACCTGATGGCATCGGTGGAGAGACATTTCGCCGTGACCGTCAGCCAGGAGGCCCTGCAGCGCTCCATCGCACTCTACAACCGGGGCCGGAAAATGCTGGGGGAGCTGGAGGAAATCCGCTCCCGGCCGGAAGTGCTGCTTTCCGGAACGGACGCCTTTGCGGTGGCCATAGCCGGAACGGTCATGCCCCGGGAGATTTACACCGAATCTCTGGAACAACTGCTGGCGGAGCTGAAAACCCGCGCCCCCCTGACAGACAAAACAATCCGGCTGATGGTCATCGGCAGCATCAGTGACGACATCGAGCTTATCCGTCTGATCGAACAAAATCCCGGGGTGGCGGTGGTGGCGGAAAACCTCTGCTTCGGCGTGCGCTATGAAGGCCACCTGATTGCGGAAGATGCGGATCCCGTATCCGCCCTGGCCGAAGGGTATCTGGGAGAATCCACCTGCCCGCGCATGTTCGGCAAGTACAAAGAACGGCTGGCGGCCATCCGGGAAAAAATCCAAAGCGCCGCCGTGGACGGAGTGATCATGCAGAACATCCGCTTCTGTGACCTGCACGGCTCGGAACACGGACTGCTGGAACGGGACCTGGAGGCGGAAGGCATTCCCTGTCTGAAAATTGAAAGAGAATACGGGCCGCTGACAGATACCGGCCGCATCAATATGCGGGTGCAGGCCTTCCTGGAACGGCTGGCCTGAGATGCAGCAGATAAAAACAAGGAGTTTCATCCATGAGAGCGGAGATCAGCGAATACAACTTTGACTGGATGCTGGAACGTATCGTCAATGCCGCCTCCAAGGCGGCCGACGGCACCCCCGGGGAACTGGAAGTGCTGCTCAACTATATTCCTTATTTCAAAGCGCCCCTGGGCACCATTCTGGCCGAAGGAGAAACCGGTTCCGTTTTTCTGAAAATGATGGCCGATTATCTGGGCGACATCCTCACCGCCCGGGAAAAGGGCAAAAAAATTGCCGCCACCACCTTCTGTTTTACCCCGGCCATTTTTTACGCCATGAACGTGGTCCCGTTGACCTTTGAAATCATGTCCGCCCTGGCCAGTCTGGTCTGGAAACGGGGCGGCTTTGACTATCTGGATTACGGTTGTGAAATCGGCCTCACAGAGACTTCCTGCTCCGCCCAGCGGGGGGCCTTCGGGGCCTATGTCGCCGGGCTGGGGGAAAAAATTGACTTTTTCGTGTGTGACACCCCGGGGGTGTGCGACACCAACGCCAACGCCTTTGCCTTTGGGGCCGCCTATCTGGACAAGCCCTTTTATCAACTCAACTATCCCCAGCAGTTTGACCAACGAACCGACCGCTATCACGTGGACGATTTTAAAGAACTGATCGCTTTTCTGGAGGAGCAGACAGGATCGACCATGGATTATGACCGGCTGGCGGAGATCCTGGAGGAAGTCAAAAAGCAGGACGCGCTGACAGCGGACCTGGAAGACATGCAGATGCAGGTTCCCTGCCCCTTTCCCCCCGTCTACAACATGTTCATCTATGCCGGACGCTTTATCTGCGCCGGCCTGCCGTCCTATACCCGGGCACTGGAAAGCATGTGCCGGGCCGCCAGGAAAAACCTGGAGCAGGGACGCTCCGGCCTGAAATCCGGGGAAGAAAAACGGCGCCTCTACCTCTGCTACATCGACCACTACACGGTGGACCTCAATTTCTGGAACTGGCTGGACGAACACGGCATCGCCCATATGGGCGGCATCCTTTCCAAAACCTTCCACGAAGGCGCACCCTACACCGTGGGACTGGAAAACTCCGCCTACGGCATTGATACCAGCTCGCCGGAAGCCATGCTGGACAGTATCGCCCAGTTGAACGCCCGCCTGCCCATGGTCCGCTCCATCCGCGGCCCCTATGACCAGCCCAACATGTGGCTGGAAGAATCCCTGGCCATCGCCAAGCTGTATAAGGCCGACTGCGTCGTCTACAACGGCACGCCGGGTTGCAGAAACACCTGGGGCATGGTAAAACCGTTTGCGAGGGATATGGAAAAGCACGGTTATCCCACCCATATCCTTTATGACGACGCTTTTGACGACCGGGTGGAATCCTGGGAGGCCACCCGGGAGCGCCTGGCGGAATTTTTTACCGTAAGGGGGTTATTATGAGTATTGTTGCCGGATGCGATGTCGGATCACTCACCGCCAAAGCCGTGGTTATGAAAAATAACCGGATCGTTGGCAGTATCATCATGCGGTCCAAGTCCCGGCCGGAAGCCTCTGCCGAAGCGGTCATGTCCGAAGCCCTGGCCCAGGCCCAACTCAGCCAGAGCGATATCGAATATTGCGTGGGCACCGGATACGGCCGCGCAAAAATTCCTTTTGTCACCGAAGCCGTATCGGAAATCGCCTGCCACGGGAAAGGGGCCAAATGGATGGTCCCCTCCGCCCGGACAATTATCGACATCGGCGGCCAGGACTGCAAAGCCGTAAAAATCGACAAAGACGGCCGGGTGGAAAACTTTACCACCAACGACAAGTGCGCCGCCGGCACCGGCCGCTTCCTGGAAGTCATGGCCAACGTTCTGAATGTCAACATTGAAGACATGGGAGAAATGTCCGCCAAGGCCAAATCGCCGATCACCCTGACCTCCACCTGCACGGTCTGGGCTCAGGCGGACGTCATCAAATTCTTGAACTCCGGCTATGCCATTGAAGATATCGGCGCCGGGGTCAACAGCGCCATGGCCAAACGGGTGGCTATCCTGGCCAACACGGTCAAAGTGGAAAAAGAGGTCTGCATGACCGGCGGGGTGGCCAAAAACAGCGGCGTGGTGCGGACCCTGGAAAAACTGCTGGGCTGCCGCATCCGGAAAGTGCGCAAGGCCGACCCGCAACTGGCCGGGGCCATCGGCGCGGCCGTCATTGCCCAGGAAAAACTTGCCGGAAGCTGATAAGGAAGAGAATATGATTACCGCGGGATGTGACATCGGTTCACTGACGGCCAAAGCCGTTATCATGAATTCGGAAAAGATACTCGCCGGAGAGGTCATCCGGGTCAAAACCCGGCCCGAGGTTTCGGCGGAAGAGGTGATGCAGCGGGCAATGGAAACCGCCGGTATCGACCGCGCCGAAATCGTCTGTACGGTGGGCACGGGCTATGGCAAAGACCACATTCCCTTTGCCGACAACACGGCCTCGGAAATCTCCTGCCACGCCAAAGGGGCCTGGTGGAACATGCCCGCGGTGCGCATGATCATCGACATCGGCGGCCAGGACGCCAAGGCCATCCGGGTGGATGACCAGGGCAAAGTGGCCCGCTATATTTACAACGACAAGTGCGCCTCCGGCACCGGCCGCTTCCTGGAAGTCATGGCCGAGGCCCTGGAACTGGACATCAGCCAGATGGGGGCGGTGGGGGAAAAATCCACCGACCGCATCCGGATTTCCAACCAGTGCGTGATTTTTGCCGAGACCGAGGTGGTCTCTTTGATCAATGAAGGCCGCAACATCAGCGACATTGTCCGGGGCCTGCACCACGCCCTGGCCAACCGGGTGGCGGCCCTGGCCAAAAGCATCGACGTGGAAGAAGAGGTGGTTATGACCGGCGGCGTGGCCAAAAACAGCGGCGTTTTTCGGGCCCTGTCCGACGGGCTGGGCGTGCCGGTCAAACAGTTGTCAATCGACCCCCAGATTACCGGGGCCGTGGGCGCGGCCCTGTTTGCCCGGGAACAGGCAGGGCAATAATTCGGATATAACGGCTCTCACCCATGAAGCGCGACTTTTTTGAAACTCTCCTTGAGGAGCCCTGCAACCGGTTGGTGGAAGAGGCCCTGAATGCGGGCAAAATTCCCGTTGGCTACACCTGCAGCCATGTGCCGGAAGTTCTGCTGACCCTGCCCCCGCTGTTTCCGGTGCGGATGCGGGCGCCCGGTGTGGGCGGCACGGAGATGGCGGATATCTATCAGTCCAACCTGAACTGCTCCTATACCCGCAGCCTGCTGGAATTCGCCCTGGATTTCCGCTATGACTTTCTGGGTGGATGGATTCACGCCGCCAGTTGCGACCACCTGCGACGGTTGCACGACAACCTGGACTATCTGATGCCGCCTGATTTTTCGTATGTATTGGATATTCCCCATCGCCTGAGCGAGGAAGCGCTGGACTGGCTGGTAGAAGACCTGCAGGCGCTTCTCCAGCGACTGGTGGCGCATTTCGGGGTTGATGCTTCCCCGGCGGCCCTGCGCCGGGCCATTGAACAACATAACGCCTTTCTGCAAATCCTGTCGGCCATTGGCGACCTGAGAAAAAAACCGGCACCGCCATTCACCGGCGCCGAATTTCATACCCTGATGACAGCCGCCATTGTTTCCCCCCGGGATCTGATTGCGCCGCAACTGCAAGAGATCGGTGAAAAACTGCAACAGCAACCGGAAGAGAAGACTACGCGTCCCCGGCTGATGATCGTCGGCGGTCAACTGGACGATCCCCGCTATATCGAAGCCATTGAATCCGCCGGTGCCCTGGTAGTGGCGGACCGGGTCTGTACCGGCTCCATTCCCGGCCTGACCCCCATCCCGGTAACGGACGATCCGGTGCGGGCCATTGCCGAACACACCCTGCGTACCCCCTCATGTCCGCGAATGATGGAAGACTTTGATAAACGCCTGGCCCAGATCCTCGCGACCGCCCGGGAATATGGCGCAGACGGCATTGTTATCGAGTGGATCAAATTCTGCGACACCTGGGGAGTGGAAATCGGCGCCCTGGCACCGGCCCTGCGGAAAGCCGGTTACCGGGTATTATGCCTGGAACGCGAATACCGGCGAACCGGCGAAGGCCAGCTCCAGACCCGGGTGCAGGCCTTTCTGGAAAGTATGGGACAATAACTGTGACACGCCCCAGAGACCTTTATATTCACCAGAAGCATCTGATGCAAAACCGCCTGACCATGGTCAGGCTCTTTTTCCTTCGGGGTCCGGTCGGTCTGGCCTATGACCTGTATCATTACCCCTGGCTGAAAGACCTGCTAAAAGCCAACGACCTCCACCGGAATCTGTGTCGCAACCGTGAAGGCGTCTACCTGGAAGCCTCTGCCAAAACCGTCTCCTTTGTTATCCGCTGCGTCGGCGATTTTGTCGGCGACACCTTCCGGAATAAAGACAGGACCATCATCCACGAGGACATGGTACCACCGGAAATATTCAAGGCCATGGGACTGGTACCGTTTATGGCGGAATTTCTCGGCATCGCCCTGCCGCTGGTGATTCCCCATGCCGCCGAGGATTATATTGATGCCTGTGAAAACAGCGGTATACCGCCGGACATCTGCAGTCTGCCCAAAAGCACCATCGGCCTGACGCTCTCCGGTCACCTGCCCCCGGCGCTGGCGGTTGTCTCCTCCAACCTCCCCTGTGACGGAGGGATGTCTTCCTACACCATCATAGAAAAAACATTAAAACTGCCCATCATCCGGCTGGACATTCCCCATCACTTTTACAATGAACGCGCGTTGAAATACTTTATCGGCGAACTGCGGCGCATGATTCACTGGCTGGAGGCCCACACTCCCGGCCGTCTGGACTGGGACAAGCTGCGGGACATCTGTCAGGAACGCAACCGGATGGTGGAATACGAGCTGGAGCTGTGGGACATGATCCGCGTCCGCCCCGCGCCGCTGGCGGGAGAACCGGTGTACTTAAGCCATCTTCTGGGGGCCAATCTCGTGCCGGGAGAAAAGCACGCCACGAAAATATTTCAAGACTTGGTCGCCCTCTGCAAAAAAAACTACGACGCCGGCAAAGGCGCGCTGAAAGAGGAAAAATACCGGGCCCTGCTCTGGAATCCCCCCCTGCTGCATATCAGCGATCTTTTCAACTGGGCGGAAACCGCCTATGGTGTCTCCCTGGTAATGGACAGCATGTCCTTTAACCGCCGGGAGCCCTTTATCGACACCTCCTCCGAAGAATCCCTTCTCCGGGGAATCGGCATGAACATCATGGAAGGTCCCATGGCCCGTCACACCCGGGGGCCGGCGGCCAACTACATTGAAGACATCTTTCGCATCGTCAAACAGTTTGATATCGACATGCTCTGGGTCGCCGGGCATGTGGGCTGTAAAAACACGGCCGCCTTAAACGGGATGCTCCGGGAAAAATGCCGGGAACAGGGACTGCCCATGCTGATCATCAACTACGATCTGTCCGACCCCCGCATCGTTTCCCGGGAAGGCATCCTGGAGCAGGTCAACCACTTCATGGAAAATATTATGAAAGCCAAACGGCTGGACCAATAAGGGAACACATCTGATGACCAATACCAAGCGATTGTATGCCGGCTGCGACGTGGGTTCCACTACCGGCAAAGCGGTAATCTTAGACGACACCGAGATTCTGGGAACGGCCATCGTCCGCAGTGAAATCGATCCGGGCGACACGGCCACCAAGGTATTAACGCAGGCAGCCGCCGCGATTGGCGAATTTCCGGGAATCAATCAACTGACCCGCCTGGTGGGCACCGGTTACGGTCGGAACGAGGTGCCTTTTGCCCATGAAAACATTTCGGAAATCAGCTGCCATGCCGCCGGGGTGTATTACTGCAACCCGGAAATCCGTACCGTCATCGACATCGGCGGTCAGGATGTAAAAGCCATCGCCATGGACGAAAACGGCCGGGTGACGGAGTTTGTCATGAACGACAAATGTGCCGCCGGTACCGGACGCTTTTTTGAAATGATGTGTCGCGTCTTCAACATGGATCTGGAACAGTTCTCCGATCTTTCCCTGCAGGCGAAAAAAACCATTCCCATCACCTCTCAGTGCAGCGTCTTTGCGGAAACCGAAGTCATCAGCCTGCTCAGCAAAAAAAACCCGGCCGCGGACATTGCCGCCGGCATCCAGGCCTCCGTGGCCAAACGCAGTTTCACCCTTTTAAAACGGGTCGGTATCACCCCCAAAGTTACCGTGACCGGAGGCTGTTCCAAAAACAAGGGGCTGACCACCACTCTGGCCAAGATGCTGCGCCTGGATCTGGAACCCCTGCCGGTGGATGCCCAGTTGATGGGGGCCCTGGGGGCGGCGGCCCACGCCCGGAAGAACGCCGGACAATAAAAGGGCAAAAACGGCTTGGCGCCGCCGACTTTTTTTTCTACTCGCGGAAAGCCAATCCCTACGTTCCGTAGCTTTTTTCCTTGAATCGCCATTGTCCATCAAATATCATGACGCATATCCGGAATAATGATACGGATAAGGGAAAACGTTGCCGTGAAAAACGACCATTCCACACAGACCGCCTTTCGCTTTGTCCGCCTGCTGATCAAAATCGGCAGCACCGCGGTCCTTGAACCGGAAG
Source organism: uncultured Desulfobacterales bacterium (assembly GCA_964632805.1). GTDB lineage: Bacteria > Desulfobacterota > Desulfobacteria > Desulfobacterales > Desulfosudaceae > CAZWCS01. Next base: position 87,082 of record CAZWCS010000001.1, on the reverse strand, counting down.
AAAGACATCGGCGGATTCCGGCGGTGATTATTCTGATCACCGCCATAGTAACGATGGCGGGGTTTTTTCTGTATCATCTCCTGTTTCAAGACTATACCGCAGCCGCGATCGATGGCCTGGCCGGCCTGTTTTTCCTGGCCACCCTCTTCTATCTGCGCCGCACCCGGCAGGGGCTGCCTGCCTATCGCATGATCACCTTTTCTTTTATTATCATCTTCAGCCTCCTGATACTGCTGGGAAGAACGGAGGTGTCCTACTTTTTGTGGGCCCTGGTCTTTCCGCCGGCAATTTTTTCCATTCTGGGGAAAAAAGGCGGGCTGCAGGCCAGCCTCCTCTTTTTCGCCACAAGTCTCTTTCTCATGGCCGCGCCCGCGGAACTTCTGCCGGCAAAACCATATTCTTATTACATTCTGGTACGTTACTGCATCGTCTACCTGATCATCAGCGGAATCATTTATTATCATGAAGCCTCCCAACAACTGCTGTTCCGATATGTTCAAAAAGAAAAAAGCAAAGAGGAAAAAGAGGCCCGGCGAGACCCCCTGACCGGCCTGGCCAGCCCCCAAAATATCATGGAAAAAATCGCGGGGGAAAGCCAGCGGCAGCTGCGACTGGGAAAGCCCTTTGCGATTATCATCAGCGATATTGACAATTTCAAAAACATCAACGACGCTTACGGCCGTGACTGCGGTGATCATATTCTGAAAGCCATCGCCCGGCTGCTGCAAGAGCAGCTCCGGGACATGGACTGCCCCGCCCGTTGGGGCGATGATATGTTCCTTATATTGCTGGCGGAAACCGATATCGAGCAGGCACGGTTTGTGGCTGAACGCATACGCAAAAATCTTGCGGAAACTCCCTTTCCGTATAAGGACCAGCCGCTTTCTCTGACCATGACTTTCGGCCTGAGTATTTATCAGGGAATGGAAGATGATATCGAACGCTGCCTGAAACGGGCCGAACGGGCTCTCCAAGCCGGCAAACGCCAGGGGAAAAACCGGGTGATCGTGGCCTGACCAATTAATTGGGCCGTCCCCACCACGGAAATCCTGCCGCATCGACGTCCTCCTCCCGCGCCCCGTTCCACTGGAATGCGCCCCTATCTTACCCGCACTGGGTCATTGTGACCCAAAACAACACTGTTCCGGCTTATCAATATATTTATACATAAAATTCAGTATTTTAAAATAATATTACCCTGCCGCTGGTTCTTCCTGTCCCATGACCGAATTTCCTTTTAAAAATAAAAATCTAATTATCTCAGTTATTTAAATAAAAACGCGGCGTCGGCATAAAACTTGCTGTGCACCAGTTTACTTTTGCCAGGAGATACAGGTGATGCCATACGAAACAACCCCATATTGTAAAAAGGAGGGAAACCATGGCCAAATGTGAAGAATGCAAATGCTTTTTCCCGCTGGAGGAAAATCCCGAAGCCGGTGACTGCATCCACCGCGGAGAAGATGCCAGGCAGGCCTTTTACCAGGCCAAACCGGTAGCTGCGGAACAGGATGCCTCATCCTGCCCCGAGTTCCAAAAGAAGTAACCCAAGCCAACCTTAAAAAAGCAAGGAGAGCATCATGTACGAAGCGGCCAAAACAATTGAAGAGTGCGAAGAAAAGCAGCAGTGGTGGTGGGCGGCGGAGAAAAAACGGTCTCCGCGGCTGGACTACCTGAGAAAGGCGATCTGGAAAAAGGGTGCTGTCGGGGGGCTTTACAATCCAGGGGTGAAGGTGGATCTGGAACGGGCCCTGCTCCATACCCAGAAAGCCCGGGAGCTGGAAATGTCACCGGACCCGGATGTTATTAAATTTGCCCATATGTTTGCGCATGTCCTGGACAACAAAACGATTTTTATTACCGACCAGGCGCAACTGGCCGGCTATTCCGCCGGCCTGCCCAACAGCATCGGCTGGGATCCGTCCGCGGCCTCCATCCTGAACGAAGAGGTTTACAACGACCCCTCTTCCCTGCCCGAGCCGGTTGAAGAGTCTCAAAATATTATCGCGGACATCAAAATGTACTGGGCCGGCAAATCGGACCTGGATAAAATCATGCCCCACCTGGACCTGGACGACATGATGAAGGTTTTGTCCGGGGCCGTGGGCTGGGGCGTTCCGCTGGCCCGCGGCGGCTATTCCGGAAAGGATTATGAGTACATTATGACCGGTCAGCGGGGCTTCGAAGATGTCATCGCCGAGCTTGACAGAAAAATCGACGAAGCCGATGCCAAGGTTCACGAGCCCACCGCCAATCAGGAAATCATGGACCTTTATGACAAGATGAACAACTGGGAGGCCATGCAGATCTGTCTGGAGGCCTGCATCCGGCATGGCCAACGCTATGCCCGGCTGGCCCGCATCATGGCGGAGCACTATGAGACCGACGAAACCCGCAAGGAAGAGCTGCTGCAAATCGCGGAAGTCTGCGAGCGGGTTCCCGCCAAACCGCCCCGGACTCTTCAGGAGTCCCTGCAGTACGACATCTTTATCCAGCTGTTCAGCCGCACCGAGGCCATTGAAGGCGCCTGGCCTTCCAGACCGGACTACTATCACGGGCCCTACTACGACAAAGATGTCAACATTGACAAACGCCTGACCCACGAGCAGGCCGTGGAACTGGCCGGCGAATTTCTGATCCGGGCGGCGGAAGTAGAGCAATACAAGCCCAAATGGGCCCGGGAAGGCTTGCAGGGTATCAGCGGCACCTGGGTGTGGACCCTGGGCGGGGTCAACAAGGACGGCAGCGACGCCTGCAACGGCATGACCGTGGCCCTCCTGCAGGCGGCCCGGCTGGTGCGGGTGGCCAACCCCACCTTTGCCTTCCGCTGGCACCCCAAAGTGTCCGATGAAATTATGAAAGAGTGCTTCGAGTGCATCCGGCAGGGACTGGGATACCCTTCCATGCGAAACGATCCCATCCTGATCGCCAACGCTATGAGCTGGCACGGCCACCCCATTGAAGAAGCCCGCACCTGGGTGCATCAGGCCTGCATGTCCCCGGCACCGACAACCAAATACGGGTTCCAGCCCATGCGCATGGCCAACGCCACGGTAAACTGCGCCAAAATCGTGGAATACGTCTTTTCCAGCGGTTATGACAATGTTTTCCAGCTTCAGGTGGGCGCGGAAACCCCGCCGATAGAAGAACTGACCGATTTTGACAAGGTCTTTGCGGCCTGGGAAGACCAGATGAAAGCCTGTTTCAGCCTGCTGGTCCGGCCGGTCAACCGGGCCCGGGCCCTCGCGCCCACGATGACCCCGCGCCCCTATCTTTCCGGCATCTCCGAACGCTCGATAGAGAGCGGGAAGGATGTCTGTGATCCTTCCATCAGCCGCGGCAACTCCTGGATCACCGCCTTTACCTGGGTGGAAAACGCCGACAGCCTGGCGGCGGTGAAAAAACTGGTGTTTGACGAAAAGAAATATACCATGGCCGAACTCAAGGAGGCCCTGGAGACCAACTGGGAAGGCAAAGAAGAGATGCGGCTGGATTTTGTTAAAAATGCGCCCAAATGGGGCAACGACGACGACTATGTGGACGACATCATGCTTCGCTGTCTGCGTTCGGCCGCCAGGTTCTCCCGGGAAATTAAAGATCCCATGGGCAATAACTGGCCCATCCTGCCGGAAAACGTCAGCGGGAACATCCATTACGCCAACGTGGTGGGTGCACTGCCCAACGGCCGTCGGCTGGGCGACGCCCTTTATGACGGCGGGATATCCCCCGGCCCCGGTCTGGACAAAAAAGGCCCCACGGCGGTGCTGAAATCCTGCGGAAAAATCGACCATATCTCCGACGGCCGGGCCTTTTTGCTGAATCAGCGCCTCTCTCCCACGCAGCTGGCCGGCGAAAAGGGCTTCCAGATGTGGAAAGCCTATATGCGGGCCTGGGCGGATCTGGGCATTGATCATGTCCAGTTCAACATGGTAGACGACGAGACCCTGCGGGCGGCCCAGAAAGACCCTGAGGATTATCAGGAAGTCATCGTCCGGGTGGCCGGCTACAGCGCCCATTTTGTCGATATCAGCCGTAAAACCCAGGACAATATTATTCAACGCACCATTCAAGGACTGTAACGAAGCCGCCGGTGCTGTCCCTGCCACCGGACAGCACCGGCCCTTCTCATCCACATTCATCTGGGAGGGAGGAGACAGATTATGGCCAGAAAAAATCGACAGGAATATGCAAACGCCACCGGCGCTTTCGGTGTGCGACAGCAGCAGCCGACCGAAACGGACAAAGATGTACCGGACCAGCCCTGCGGTTTGTGCGTACATTTTTCCGAAAGTGCCTGGTCCAGCGACGGCCGGGGGTCCTGTAAAAAGCTCAAAGAGGGTTCCAATATTAATGCCGACCCCCCGGTTTACGTCCTGGAAGGAAAAAACGGATATATGGTCAGAGCCCTAACCGACGCGGCCAAATGCCAATATTATGAAAAAATGAAATTCGTGGACAAAGACGGCTACGAGTGCAGTGATCCCCAGTTCCGGCGGTCACTGCGCCAGTTCAAGGACAAATAATCAATCCAGACAATGCTTGCGGTCATCCGCGTTATGGCCCGGACAGACAATAACAGGAGGAAGAGACATGAAATGTACAGAATGCGGACATGAAGCGCCGCTGGCGGACTTTCGCTATCTTTACAACGCCCGGATCGATGCCTCGGTAAGCATCCGGCAGTGCACCAGCTGCGGTCAGCAACTGGCGGTGGACGAAATCAAAGGAGAGGCGGTACAGACGCTGGCGGATGGCATTGCGCCCTGGGGGAAATCCACCGGTATTGAAGGTCTGGCAAACGATGTTACCGGCCGGGCCACGGCCTGATTTTTGCGCCGCTTGATTTGGTTACCCAGCAAAACAGGTGAAGCCGGAAAACGCTCCGGCCACCTGTTTTGTGGTTTTCACGGGGAGATCCGGCATGGAGTTTCGATGTGAAAAATGCGGCTATACGGCCGACCACATGCTTTTTGCCTACCTTTGCCGTAACGGTTGACCGGCGACCGGAGAATCGGAACTCCGGCGCTGCCCCGGGTGCGGACAGCAATGCGTATTTTCCAAAACGGAAGCCCTGCAAAACGAAGAAGCCGTTATCGACCGGTTGATGGCTGATATCAGCCGGATCACGGCGCAGGACAAAGAAGAAGTGCGGCAGGAGGCCATCAGGAACATGCAAACCCTCTACCGCATCAACCAGCGCTGGAACCTTCCCGGCATCACCGAATTTATCCGGAAAAAACAAAAAGAATTGACGGGCTGGTAAACCAGACCGGCCTGTGCCAATGGTCTGAAACCGTAACGCCCCAACCCCCAAGGAGAAAAATGACACCTCCAGCAGAAGGCCTGTCCATACCGGAACCGGAAGAACATTTTTATCTGCCCCGGCCGGTCACGGAAAACCTGGAACGCATCAAGCAGCTGGCCGAACATCACCCCGTGAATGTCCTGGTGACCGGGCGACAGGGCTGCGGCAAGTCGACCCTGGTACGCCAGTTTGCCGCCCGCAGCCAGCGGCCGCTGGCCACCTTTCAAATCGGTATCCTGTCCGAGCCCGGGCAGTTGTTCGGCCAATACCGCCTGATTAACGGAAAAACCGAATACCAGGAATTTCTTTTCCCGCAGGCCATCCGGACCCCCGGCTGCGTCATCCACCTGGAGGAGATCAACCGTCCGGAGCACCCCAAAGCCCTGAACATGCTGTTTTCCATCCTGTCCGATGACCGTTCCGTCTGGACCGACGAACTGGGGCGGATCGATGTGGCCGAAAACGTAGTGTTCTTTGCCACCCTTAACGAAGGCGAGGAGTTCGCCGGCACGGAGATGCTGGACGCGGCCCTGGCCGACCGGTTTTACGTCACCATGCTGGATTATCTTCCTCCGGCGGTGGAAACCGAGGTGCTGCAGAAAAAAAGCAAAATCGCGGAAGCCGAGGCCCTGACCCTGGTGAATATCGCCAATAAACTCCGCATCAATGCCCAGGAACCGGTACTTGTCTCCACCCGGCACACCCTGATGATGGCGGAAATGGTCGCCGTGGGCGCTTCAGTCAAGGAAGCCATAACCTACAGTCTGCAACTGGATCGGGATCTGCTGGAGTCCGCCCTGCTGTCGCTGCACCTGGAAACCGGCGCCCAGAACAGCTCCCGGGAGGATGCCTATCAACTCTATTAACCCCGACAGCGCCCGGGCAACCGCCCCGGCCCTGTCCCGTTTCTGGGCCCGGAACCGCGGCCTATCAGAGGCCGCCGCCCTGGCCAACCTGTTGAAATCTCTGCGCAAGGTGGCCGGCCATCTGGGGCCCAATGTGGGCCAGGTGCTCTTTCCCGGCATGTCTTTCCCCGATTCTTCGGCCATCGTTATCGACCCTTCCCCGGCCCGCAATCACACCTATCCCCTTCCTTTTCCCGTCATTGATGGAATGGTGGGACGGGTAGTGCATGAAGCCTACCGCAAAATGGAATGGAGCCGCCGGGTCTGGATTCTGCTGGAGCCGTACATGAAAACCCTGGGAGGGCGGGAAACGGTCCGTTTCCAGAAAATGGTTGATGCCGCCGAAACCGTCTACCTTGATCTGGCCGCCGCCCGAACCATCGCCGGCGATTATGCCGCCAAAGCCCGGCAGGAAATGCTGCACCAGTATCTGCCCCGACAGAACGACCTTCCGGCCAATCTGGACACCCTGCTGCTGCGCTGGATACAATCCGCTGCGGAAAATTTCGAAAAAACGTCCGTTCCGCAAGGGCCCGAACTGGAATCCGCTCTTGGTCATCTGCAATCTTTGACACCGGACTTGAAAAGAATTGCCGCCGCACCGCGCCGTCCTACGGAACGCTGCCGGGAACGTGCCGACCTGTATCAGAAAAGCTGGTCCGCGCTGGCGCCGATTTTAATGAAGCTGCCGATCCGGGACAAAACCCTTTTGTTTTACCCCGAATACCAAACCACCACAGGGTCTCCCCCGGTCAATAGTAAGCAGGCCAACCCCCCGCTGCCGGCCTCTCTGGTCCGGGAAATGGAATTGCAGCTTTCCGCCGGGTCGCTGGATTTAACCCCGGTCATCTTTTCGGTGGCCGGCTACGACAATCCCGACGTGGTGCGCATGTCCCGCTGGGATTTCAACCAGCCCTGCCGGCCGGTCATCGACCGCCGGCTGGTGGCCCGTCTCCGGTCGGTTTTCCTGAACTACGGCCCCCGCCGCAAAGTTACCAGCCGGGGGTTGACCGCGGGAAAAATCGACCCCCGGCGGCTTTACCGGGCCCCGGTGACCGGAAAATGTTTTCAGGAACAATACACCGTTTCCGAAGAGCGGTGGCAGATCAGCCTGCTGGTGGATGCCAGCGGCTCCATGCGCGGCAACAAAATACATATTGTGGAAAACACCGTGGCCAACCTCAGTAAAGCAGTGGGAGCCGGTCAGAACCGCCTGACCGCCTACGCCTACTTTGAAGTAAACAAAATCTGCATGTTCTCCCGGCTGCTGGCAAACGGCCGGCTGTTTACCGTCCCGCCGGCCGGCAAAACCGCTTCCGGCCAGGCCATTATCGCCGCCGCCTGGATGATGGAGCGGGGCCGCGGCCGGCGTCGTAATCTGCTGATCCATATTACCGACGGCGAATCCAATTTCGGCTGTGATGTCCAACACGGCATTGATTACTGCCGCCGGGAAAACATCCGCCTGATCACCCTGGGGTGCGGCTGTCCGGACCGGCAGGCCATGACGGAACAATACGGTCACACCATTCAGTTTTTAAAAAGTTATGAACATCTGCCCCAGGCTTTGGAGCGGCTGTTCAAGCGGCTCTTCCTCTACAGGAAATAGCTGCGTCGCCGGACCGGTTGCTTTTTTCCGAAAGAGAACCTAAAATTTCCCATATTCCAACCCAAAGGCCGCAAGGTGGCCAAAAATACAGGGAGAAAAAAGATGACAAACGCCGCAGAACTGCTGGTGGAAACAAGGGACCGGGTAGGTATTCTGACCCTCAACCGGCCGGAAAAGCGCAACGCCCTCTCCCCCCAGTTGCTGGTGAACATTCACTTGACCCTGTCCCGCTGGGCGGAAGAAGATATTCTCCGGGTAGTGGTCATCAAAGGGGGAGACAACCGGGCCTTTTCCTCCGGATATGACGTTACCGCCATCCCCACCGACGTCTCCCCGGAAACCGCCGAGATCCTGAAAAACAGCAACCCCCTGACCCTGGGGCTGGACAGCATTAAACGCTTCCCCTATCCGGTTATTGCCATGATGAACGGTTACGCCTTCGGTGCCGGCCTGAATCTGTCCATCTGCTGTGATTTGCGAATTGCCGTGGATACCATTAAAGCCGGCATGCCGCCGGCCAGGCTGGGACTGGTCTATCATCCCGAAGGACTGAAGCAGTTTGCCCAGGTACTGGGATTGCCGGTCACCCGGGAACTGTTTTTCACCGCCCGCACTTACGAAAGTGCGGAAGTTTTGGCGGCCGGCCTGGTTCACCGCCTGGTTCCGTCCGAAGAACTGGAAACCGTGGTGTTCGATTACGCTAGGCAGATTGCCGGCAATGCCCCCCAGTCCCTGAAAGGAATGAAAGAGATCCTGGGCATGCTGGAGCGGTCCACCGCGTTTTCCGCGAAAGATATCACCCGGGCGGAAGCCATTATTGAAAAATCCTTTGCCAGCAAAGACCTGGTGGAAGGCCAGACCGCCTTTCTGGAAAAACGACCCCCGGTTTTTACGGGGGAATAAGAAAAAACGCTGTTTCTTTTTGCCCCATTTCGGGGTATTTGTTCTCAATCCCGCCCTTTCCTCCTGCGGCTTTCAAAAATAAATAATAATAATTTCAGATGATTATTAATTATTTGGGGGGTTGGCATCCGTTTTGCTTTTGACAAGGACAAGGAGCAAAACGGTTCTGCGGCCACGGCCGACCACAGGTGTTGACGGCAGGGGCACGACCCGGAAATGAAACCTTCAAGCAAAAAGGAGAGGAAAATGGCGATCCAATGGAACATCGGTTATATCACCTACAAACGGGCTTTAATGGCACCGGACAAAACCGCGGTGATTTTTGAAGATCAGCCGGTGACCTACCGGAAGCTCAATGAAGGCGTCAATCGATGCGCGCATATGCTGCAGCAGAAAGGCATGAAAAAAGGCGACCGCATGTGCGTGGTCCTGCTCAACTGCATGGAGTTTCTGGAGCTGTATTTTGCCGCCGCCAAACTGGGCATTGTTTTTGTGCCGCTTAACTGGCGTATGGTGGGGCCGGAACTGGAGTATCAGATTAACGATTGCGGCGCCCGGATGCTGGTTTTTCACGACTCTTTTCTGGGCAGCATCGACCTGATCCGGACCAGCCTGAATGTGGACGAAGACAAATTTGTCTTTCTAAAAAGCGGCAGCCCGGAACTGCCGGGTTTTGAACTGCCGGACTGTCCGGAATGGGCCCAATCGTATCCGACCCTGGTGGAGGGACAGAATGAAGCCGAACCGGTCCCGGAAACACCGGTGGAACTTTCCGACCCGCTGAGCATCGTTTATACCTCGGGCGTTACCGGTGATCCCAAAGGCGCCATTCTCTCCCACGAGCAGACCTTTTTCAAAAACAGCCAGGTCGGCTATTACACCGACTGTACCTCCGACGACGTCTTAATCGCCCAGATGCCGCTGTTCCACTCCGGCGGTCTGTTTATTGTAACCACCCCGGGGCTGTCCGCGGGCTTGACCATGGTCATGCGGCGCGGGTTCGATGCCAACGAATTTGCCGAAGACATCCAGCGCTACCGGGGCACCATCGTCTTTGCCCTGACCACCATGTGGCGGTTGATCCTGGAAACCGGGAAACTGGATGAAGTGGATACCAGCAGCGTCCGGTGCGTGGTCGGCGGCGGTGAACGCACCCCGCCCAGCCTGTTCGAGGAGTTGGCCAAACGCGGGCTGTACATGCAACAGGGTTTCGGCCAAACGGAAAATTCGGCCATGATGGTGGTACCGCAGGCGGACATCAAGCGCAAGATGGGTTCCATCGGCAAACCGGGATTTTTCACCGATATCTGGATCGCCGGTCCCACCGGGGAAAAACTGCCCCCGGGAGAAATCGGGGAAATTGTGGCCAAGGGGCCCACGGTAATGAGCGGGTACTGGAACAAGCCGGAAGAAACCGCCAAAACCATCGTCAACGGGATTCTGTACACCGGGGATCTGGGGTACATGGACGAAGAAGGATTCTTTTATATCGTGGACCGGGCCAAGGACATGTACCGCAGCGGCGGGGAAAACGTCTATCCCGCGGAAGTGGAAAAAGTGCTGGCCGGACATCCCAAAATCAACAACATCGCCATCGTTGGGGTCCCGGACGACAAGTGGGGCGAAGTGGGACTGGCCTGCGTGGTTCCGGAAAACGGGGAGACCGTCACCAAGGAGGAAATTCACGCCTTTTTAAAGGACAAGGTGGCCAGGTACAAGTATCCCGTCCATGTGGAAATCCTGGAGGAACTGCCCCTGACGGCCACCATGAAGGTCAAGAAGGCGGCCCTGAAACAGCAGTTCGCCCAGAATTAGCCCCATGGCGCCGAGACCCGTGGAGACTCCGCTTCCGGCGAACGCCGCCGACCTGATGGCGCGTATCCTGGATCTGGAAGAGACCATGTTTCTTGCGGTCAGGTCGGAGTCCCCGGCCCCCTGCCAGCAGGAGCCGGCGACCTTCCGGATCATGCGCCGGGCCCAGTTCTCGGCCTGGCCGCCGGATGCCCTGGAAAGTTATGAACGCGATTTAACGGAAGCGGTAAAACAGGGGCGCAATCTGATGACGCTGAAGTACGCCCGTATGGACGATCGTATCCCCGCGTTGAATACCAATCCGCTCATCTCTGAAATTGCGGCCATCCAGATCAAATGGCAGTATGCGCTGGCCCGGCGGTATCCGGGTCTGATTGCCCGGGGCCGGCCCATTGAAGAGGCCGCCGGGAGCGTCAGTTTCAAAAAATACCTGACCGGGGAACTGGAGACCTATTCCGATCAGACCCTGGCCTGCTTGGGACGACATATCAGAAAACTGGATGCCGACGACGAAAACATGGCCGCCCGGATTTACCAGAACATGGTTGCGGCGCTGGGATACGCCTCCCTGGAAGAAGCGGAACAGGCGGCGCAAACCGCGCTCAAAAAATAATCGATATATGCCAAGGAGATCATTGTGGAAGAGCATCTGGCCAAACGACTGGCGGAACTGGAAACGGTCCGCGAACAGATAAAAGCGGGCGGCGGCCCGGAAAAGGTGGAAAAGCATCATGCAGCCGGTAAACTCACCGCCCGGGAACGCCTGGCGCAACTTCTTGATCCGGACAGTTTTCTCGAAATCAACATGCTTGCCGGGCATGCCGTAGATATGCCCGGCGATGGTCTGGTCTGCGGCAGCGGCAGCATCAACGGCCGCCAGGTGTTTGTCTACTCCCAGGACCGGACGGTCCGCGGCGGCTCCATTGGCGTGGAACACGGATACAAAATGTACCGTACCGTGGAGCGGGCCCTGGAAATGCAGGTTCCCCTGCTCGGGCTCCACGACTCCCCGGGCGCCCGCCTCCCCAGCGCCAACGAGCTGGAATGGCTGGGGGCCAACAACCGGGCCATTTTTTCCAACATCTCCCAGAAACACGGCGGTTCCATTTTCTATCCCAACACCCTGAGTTCCGGAGTGATTCCCCAGCTTTCGGCCATCCTGGGTACCTGTGCCGGGATTTCGGTCTATTCCCCGGCCTTGAATGATTTTATTTTCATGGTGGATGACATCAGCCATATGTTTATCACCGGGCCCATGGTGGTCAAAATGGTCACCGGCGAAGAAATCACCAACGAAGATCTGGGCGGTGCCCGGGTCCATGCCCAGAAGACCGGCACCTGCGATTTCCGGTGTTCGGGGGAAAAGAACTGTCTATCGGAAATGCGGCGCCTGCTGGATTTTCTGCCGGCCAATTGCCATGAAGCCCCGCCGGCGTATCAACCGGCGGACGACCCGCATCGCTGTTGCGATGAACTCAACGATATTATTCCGGCCTCCCCCAACCAGCCCTATGATATGCATCGCATTATCGATGTCCTGGTGGACAATCATGATTTTCTGGAAGTCAAAAAAGAGTTTGCCCGGGAGATGATTACCGGTTTTGCCCGTCTGGACGGGAAAACCGTGGGCATTGTGGCCAACCAGCCCATGGTTATGGCCGGCTCCCTGACGGTGGACAGTTCCGACAAGCAGGCTCGGTTTATCCGGTTCTGCGACTGCTTCAACATTCCCATTCTCATCCTGGCGGACACCCCGGCCTATATGCCGGGTTCCGGGCAGGAACATACCGGTATCATCCGTCACGGGGCGAAAGTTCTTTACGCCCTGTGCGAATCCACCGTGCCCAAAATCTCCATCGCCCTGCGCAAGGCCTACGGTGGCGGAAATCTGGGCATGGGGATCCTGCCGGGCCTGAGCACCGACCTGGTGCTTTACTGGCCCACCATGGAAACCGGCATCCTGGGAGCGGAACAATCGGTCATGCTGTTGTTCGGAAACCATGAACGGGCCGGCGAAGAAGGGTTTCTGGAGGAAAAACTCCGGGAATACCGGGAGACCTACGCCAATCCCATTTATGATATATCTTCCAACATCAACGTGGAAGACGTCATTACCCCGGCGGAAACCCGCAGCTATGTGATCCGGGCCTTTGCCATGCTGGCCGGGAAAAAACGAAAAAAATCGGACAAGCGCCACGGCAACATCCCGCTGTAACCCCCTATACAAGAAAAAAGAAAAGCCCCCGCAAAAACTGTGGAGGCTTTTCTCTTGAATATATATAAAGGGAACGGGGCGAAAAACTACATCATCCCGCCCATTCCTCCCATGCCGCCCATTCCGCCGCCGGGAGGCATTCCCGCACCGGCGCCGCCCTCATTTTCGTCCGGTTTGTCAGCGACCATGGCTTCCGTGGTCAACATAACGGAAGCAACACTGCAGGCGTTCTGCAGGGCAAACCGTACCACCTTGGTGGGATCGATAACCCCGGCCTTCATGAGATCTTCATACTCGTTGGTGGCGGCATTATAGCCGAAACCGTCTTTGCCTTCCTTGACTTTGTTGATCACCACCGAACCTTCCATGCCGGCGTTGTCCGCGATCTTCCGCAGCGGCTCTTCAATGGCCCGCATGACCACTTTCACGCCCAGTTTCTGGTCAGCCTTGATCTTGATCTTGTCCAAGGCATCCAAACAACGTACCAGAGCGACACCACCACCAGGGAGAATACCTTCTTCCACGGCCGCACGGGTGGCGTTCAGGGCGTCTTCCACCCGGGCTTTTTTCTCTTTCATTTCGGTTTCCGTGGCCGCTCCGACATTGATCACCGCCACGCCGCCGACCAGTTTGGCCAGCCGTTCCTGCAGTTTTTCCCGGTCGTAATCGGAACTGGTTTCCTCGATCTGCGCCCGAATCTGTTTTACCCGGGCTTCAAGCTCGGATTTTTTCCCGGCGCCGTCCACGATGGTGGTATTGTCCTTATCAATGGAAACCCGCCGGGCCTGCCCCAGATCGGCCATGGTAATGTTTTCCAGGCTGATCCCGATATCTTCCGAAACCACCTGCCCGCCGGTGAGGGTGGCGATATCCTGCAGCATGGCTTTTCTCCGGTCGCCGAATCCCGGCGCCTTTACCGCGGCCACATTCAAAGTTCCCCGCAGCTTGTTGACCACCAGGGTCGCCAAAGCCTCACCCTCGATATCCTCGGCGATAATCAAAAGCGGTTTGTTGGTTTTGGCCACCTGCTCCAGAATCGGCAGGAGCTCTTTCATATTGGAAATTTTTTTCTCGTTCAGCAGAATATAGACATCTTCCAGGGAAGCCACCATCTTTTCCGAATCGGTTACAAAATACGGAGAAAGATAGCCGCGATCAAACTGCATGCCTTCCACCACATCCAGCTCGATATCCATGGATTTGCCTTCTTCCACGGTAATCACGCCTTCCTTGCCGACCTTCTCCATGGCCTCGGCAATAATATTGCCCACGGTCTCATCATTGTTGGCGGAAATGGTGCCGACCTGCGCGATTTCCTTCTGGTCCTTGGTCGGTTTGCTCATGGCTTCCAGTTCCTTGACCGCCACTTCCACGGCCTTGTCAATACCGCGTTTGATGGCCATGGGATTATTGCCGGCCGCCACCAGCTTCTGGCCCTCTTCGTATACTGTCCGGGCTAAAACGGTGGCCGTGGTGGTCCCGTCCCCGGCCGTATCACTGGTCTTGCTGGAAACTTCCTTGACCATCTGGGCCCCCATATTCTCAAACTTGTCTTCCAGCTCGATCTCTTTGGCCACGGTAACCCCGTCTTTGGTTACATTGGGAGACCCCCAGGACTTTTCAATAACGACATTTCTCCCCCGGGGTCCCAGGGTGACCGACACCGCATCAGCAAGCGTTTTCACACCCGCCAGCATTGCCTCCCGCGCTTTTGCAGAATACTTGATTTCTTTACCAGCCATTTCACACACTCCTTATAAATTTTTGTTTTTCTTATGTATTATATTTACTATTTCTTTGTTCCGAAGCCTGCCCGGACTATTCCATAATCCCGAGAACATCATCTTCCCGCATAATCAGATACTCTTCCCCATCCATTTTCACTTCCGTTCCGCCATATTTACCGAATAAAACACGATCGCCTTTCTTTACTTCCAGAGCGGTGACTTTCCCATCCTCACCCACACGGCCTTTGCCGACCGCGACGACTTTCCCCTCAATGGGCTTTTCTTTGGCGGTGTCGGGGATAATGATTCCGCCTTTGGTTTTGGTCTCTTCTTCCACCCGTTTTACCAGAATCCGATCATGCAATGGTCTGAATTTCATTTTTTCTCCTCCTTACGCTGTCATTGAATTATTTAATTGATTTGTGGACCCAAAAAATTTCAAGGAGACAGCCACTTGTCTCCTGGAACACGATTGCCCTGCAATCAATATCGATAACGGACACTTATTTTTTACAATCTTTTTTCTCGGTGGCCGCAGAAGTTTTCTCCGCCGGCTTTGGGGGTGCATTTGAAGAATTCTTCTCGGGCGCAGATGAAGCTCCGGCTGTTGACTTGCCTGAATAATCCGTGGCATACCACCCGGAACCCTTTAAATGAAAAGTGCTCTGAGAAATAAGTTTCTGAAGTTTTCCGGAACACTTTTCACAAGTGGTGAGCGGTTTCTCGGTGATTTTCTGCCAGGCCTCCAGCCTGGCACCGCACTTGGTGCATTCGTACTCATAAATCGGCATACGCAACTCCCCTGAAAATCGTTCTTTTCACAACCTTTTCACAACAGCATTCACACCCAAATTTTCTTTTCAGAGCAATTTGTTGTGTGCAATATGTATACGCCAAATTTTATAAAAATACTAAGACCGTTTCCGGCATTGTCAAGGACTAAAAAACAAAATTATTTTTTTTCAGTCCCGATGGCATAAAAATTTAAGACCGTCTCCGTCCCATCCAATCCGGAATCTTCCAGAACGGTTCGGGTGATATCGTGAACGCGGACTTCTTCTTCCTCCTTTTCTTCCGGGGAGGCGTCAAAACGCTGGTGAAAGCGGGCAAACCGCACGATATGAACCAGTTCGTGGATAATAATATATAAAGAAAAAGGGAAAAGCTTCAATTCCGGTGTCGTCTCCAGGGCTGCCAGCATGGCCGGGTCCTGAAGACAGATTTTATAAAAATCATAAGCGGCCGAACCCAACTGCTCGCCTTCCCGATAGGCGGTATACCGGATAATCTGCGCATAGGGGCCATCCACGAGTTCTTCCGGAGAAAGACTGCAACAAGTCTTGATATCATAACGGTGCCGCAACCACTGACTGGCCGACATTTTATAATAGTTACAGATAATTTCCTCCGCCACCGCGACGGCGTTATCAATGACTTCCAACTGGCTTGTACTGAACATATCCATTAACGAACCCGGTCTCAGGCGTTTCCGGCGCTATTTCCCCGGCGGAAATGTTTGCGCCGGATTTTTTAAAAAAACACTTGTAATCTTCAAATATATTCATAAAATCGGAATAAACCAAGCGTAAACTACCGGCGGTGGTTTATCGAAGGCAACTTTTTTAATTATCGCGCAGTAAAGTAAGGAGGTGAGTTTTTGGGTTCTGTAATAAAAAAACGACGGAAAAAGATGCGCAAACATAAGCACCGGAAACTTCTGGCCCGCACCCGTCATCAACGCAATAAGAAAAAATAAACCGTAATTTCTTGCAAACAGTTCAAAACGATTACGGCCATATCGCATGCTGAAATAGTGTTCTTTTTTCATGACCTTGCTTAACTCGCGCCTCAAAACGGGGAAAAGCAATCAATAACAGACAAAAAGAGCGCCGCGTTCGGACGCGGCGCTCTTTTTATGAGCTTCTCTTTTTCGGCAAATCTGTCGGGGCCTAGTATTTCTTGAAATATTTAAACAGCTCCGAATCGGTGGAAAGCACTACGGCGTTGTTTTTATCCAGGGATTTTTCGTATGTATCCAGCGTCTTTACAAAAGAATAAAATTCCGGATCCCGCTGGTAAGCGTCGGCATAGATCCGCAGTGCCTTGGCATCGGCTTCGCCTTTAATTTTCTGGGCCTTTTTGTATGCTTCCGAGGAAATCTGTTTCAATTCTCTTTCCTTATCTCCCCGGATCTTGCTGGCTTCGCCGCGACCTTCCGAAATATATTTTTCCGCCTTCTGATTGCGTTCTTCCTTCATCCGGTTGTAAACCGACTCCCGGACTTCCCGGGTGTAATTGATCCGTTTGAGTTTTACATCGGCCAGTTCAATACCGAACTTGTCCAGCTTGGGCTGGGTCTGCTTTTTAATGCCTTCGGTCATGTCCCGCCGACCGAATTTAATGGTAAAATCTTTCTGCTGTTGTTCCGCCTCTTGCTCCCCTTCGTAAGTCAGCGACGTATCCAGGGCGCGGTTGCTCTTGCGAACGGCTTCGATCAGCGGATATTCCGAAATATAATTTCTGACGGACGACTCAATGATTTCATTCAAACGGGCACCGGCGGAAGAAACGTCTGTGATGGTTTCATAAAAAGCGACCAGGTCCACGATACGCCAGCGGGCAAAGGAATCCACCCAGATATAGGTCTTGTCCTGGGTGGGGAACTGGCCGGGATCCCCATCCCACTCCTGCAGGGTGGTGGGGAAAACCCGCACCTCATCTACCAGCGGCATTTTGATATGCAGTCCGGGATCGGTGACCGGCTCCCGCACGATTTTTCCGAAACGGGTGATCAGAACCTGTTCGGTTTCATCCACCGTAAACAGGGACAAGAAAACCACAAGAATAATCAGACCCGCAATAACGAGCAACCCCATAGAAACTTTTTTCATTATTGCTCCTTTCCCAGCTTCAGCAGCGGCAAAAAATTTTTCTGTTCCGAATCCACGATATATTTGTCTCCCAGATTCGGCAGAATTTTTCCCATGGTTTCCAGATAAAGA
Organism: uncultured Desulfobacterales bacterium; assembly: GCA_964632805.1. Classification (GTDB taxonomy): domain Bacteria; phylum Desulfobacterota; class Desulfobacteria; order Desulfobacterales; family Desulfosudaceae; genus CAZWCS01. The sequence continues at coordinate 69,604 of CAZWCS010000001.1, read as the reverse complement.
CGCCGCCGGGTGACATCTTTGGCCGCTTTGTATTCCGTATAGACTTCGATGAATTTCCGGGCATCGCCCTGGGCCCGGTTCACCCGGTCCACGGCATAGCCCTCCGCCGCTTTGACCACGCGTTCGGCTTCGCCCCGGGCCGCCGGAACTTCCTGGTTATAGTCTTTTCTGGCCTCCTGAATGAGCTCTTCCTTTTTCTGCAGAGATTGGTTCACCTTGTTAAAAGAGGGTTGCACCTCGGGGGGAACATTGGTTTTCTGGAGCTCCACTTCCGCAATATAAATGCCGCTGCCCGCAGCATTCATCTCCTGCTGCAATATCTGCTGAGCTTCATCTGCAATCTCCTTGCGACTGGTCAGAACCTCGTTGATACTCCGATCACCAACTACCAGCCGCATGGCCGCCTCGGACATATCGCGCAGGAGCTGAATCGGTTCCCGGATATTAAATAAAAAATCCCTGGGATGATCAATCCGGTACTGAACGATCCAGGGCACTACCGCCACATTCAGGTCGCCGGTGAGCATCAGGCTTTCGCCCACATTCTGTTGGTCGTACAACAGCTTGTCCGACGTCAGGCTTCCCCGGTCCGTAGATTGCTCTGTTCGGAACCCGAATTCTTCGGTCTTGATCTTCTTCACCGGCACCGGCGTGATTTTTTCCACGCCTTTGGGAAATTTGAAATGGAGTCCCGGATAGGCGGTGCGCTGGTATTTACCAAACCGCTGCACAATCCCCACTTCATTCTGTTCGATGCGATAGACCATGGAACTGCCCAGATAGAACAGCACCAGCACCAGAATAATGAGTACCGGCAGCCAGGAAAAATTGCCGCCCTTAAACTTATTTACCAGATCTTCCATCTGGGGCGGAAGCCCGCCGTTACCGCCACTGTCACCGCCGTCACCGCCGCCGCCACCCTGATGAGACCTGCGTTTCTGCTGTTGCTGTTGCAGCTTATCCCAGTCCCAGTTCATCGTTTTTCTACTGTCCATTGGATATTTTCCTGCTTTTTTTGGGGGTTTTTACTGTTTGCAGTTTTCGGGCATACATCTTTTCGGACTGTAAACCACCGCTTTCCATCAAGTCAAGAAAAAACCATCCTCCGGGTCAAACTATATATTGACAGTGTATTTGAAAGGCGGTAGATATAAAAAATTGTACATATGGCATCTTCAACACCCGTTGCAATGTCGGACAAACAACCGAGATGACCGGAGAGGTGGCCGAGAGGCTGAAGGCTCCGCTCTCGAAAAGCGGCATCCTGCTAACGCGGGATCGGGGGTTCGAATCCCTCCCTCTCCGCCAGTAGCCCGCCCGGATTCGAACCGGATCCGGCGGCCGGTTGCGATTCGGCATCAACAGTGTTTAACAACCGGCGGTCCATAATATGGTCCCTGATGCGGAGAGATGACCGAGTTGGCTGAAGGTGCACGACTGGAAATCGTGTGTGCCTTAACGGGCACCGAGGGTTCGAATCCCTCTCTCTCCGCCACTTTATTTGCTATTCAGAGGCACAGCAGGCTGTTGCGCCGAAAAAAAGGCCCAAATATGTCTTACCGGGTGCTGGCGCGCAAGTACCGGCCCCAGAAATTCGAAGATGTTGTCGAACAGCAGCAGGTGACCCAGACACTGACCAACGCGATTACCGCCGGTCGGGTCGCCCACGCTGTCTTGTTCACCGGCCCCCGGGGTACGGGGAAAACCACCATCGCCCGCATTTTGGCCAAAGCCATGAACTGCGAGCAGGGCCCTACTTCCGTTCCCTGTAACGAGTGCCGTTCCTGCCGGGAAATTACTTCCGGACATGCGGCGGACGTCTTTGAAATCGACGGCGCTTCCAACAACAGCGTTAACGAAATAAGAGAACTGCGCAGCAACATCAAATTTTTGCCCGCTCACAGTCCGTATAAAATTTATATTATCGATGAAGTCCACATGCTTTCGCTGGCCGCCTTCAATGCGCTGTTAAAGACCCTGGAGGAGCCGCCGGCCCATGTCATGTTTCTTTTCGCCACTACGGAGCCCCATAAAATTCCAGCCACCATTCTTTCCCGGTGCCAGCGTCACGACCTGGCCTATATACGTCTGGAAGCGGTTGTCGCACATCTGGCAAAAATCTGCGAACAGGAAAACATCCCCGTTGAGACCAAAAGCCTGGAACTTATCGCCCGGGAATCCGGGGGAAGCATAAGAGATGCCCTGAGCCTGCTGGATCAGGTGATGAGTTGTTCCGAGACAGGCTTGCCCCATGAACGGATTGTCGACATTCTCGGTATTATTGATACGGATATGCTTTTCGGCCTTTCCGAAGCAGTCCTTAACCGGAATATCAAACAATCCCTGGGCATTCTGGAAAAAATATATCTGCAGGGATACGATATCAAAAAATTTTATGCTGAAATACTGGAACACTTCCGCAATTTGCTGGTTTACAAGCTGGGGGAAGAAGCCGCCGACCTGCGGACACTGCCGGCCGCCGAGATTGAACGGATAAAAGAACAGACCACCGAAATTTCGGCGCTGTTTTTACACCAGATACTCACGCTGCTGCTGGCGGAAGAAGAGGCCATTCGCTTTTCCAGCCGTCCCCGGATTGCTGCGGAAATGGTCTTCATCAAGTTGCTCTACACGCAGCCGGCCTTGCCGCTGGATCACTTGATCGAAAAAATTGAAGCGCTCAAAAACCAGTTTTTATCATGGGAACACAACGAACCCCTTCCTGATGCCGCAACCGCAAAAAAACCGGAAGCCGTCAGCACTTCTTCGCCGGATCCAGAAGCCGGGAAGATACAGGAAAGCAGCAGGCCGTATCAGATAAACACAAAGGAAAAAAGTAACTCTTCGTCACTACCGACGGAATCTTTAGCGGTCGACGCAGCGGAAAATTCCGCAAATTCTGCGTCCATTGACCAGACTGCCCCGGAAGTCTCCTTACCCCGGGATCAAGCTGCTGTCTGGGAAGAGATCCTGTCAATTGTCGATGAACGGAATCCCAAACTCGCGGCCAGCCTGATCAACAGTACCTTATCGAAAATGAACCAACAGACGCTGGAAATTGATATTTACGGTTCGCGAATTAACCTGGAAATTCTTACCCGCCCCAAAAGCATGGCGGAATTGCAGCAGATTTGCGCCGAAGTGCTGAACGTGCCCCGCATCGACATTACCATAAACAACCAGCAGACTGCGGACCCGAAAACCAATCCCGAAGAAGTTCGAGCGGAAGCGGAACCGGCGGCCAGCCCCGTTTCTCCGCTTGTCTCTGCGGCCCTGGAAATTTTTGACGGAGAAATTGTCTCCAATAGCTGAGTTTCAAAAAAATATTTATTGTTTAAGGAGGATACCATGAAGGGCATGGGAAATATGATGAAACAGGCCCAGAAATTACAGGCCAAGATGACCAAACTGCAGGAAGAACTGGCGGAAAAAACCATAGAGGGCTCGGCTGGCGGAGGTATGGTTCGGGTTGTCGCGGACGGCAAACAGCAGATCAGAGAAATCATCATCGAAAAAGAGGTGGTCGACCCCGAGGACGTGGAAATGCTCCAGGATCTGGTAATGGCAGCCGCTAATGACGCCCTCTCCAAAGCCCAGCAGATGGCTTCCGATGAAATGGGAAAACTCACCGGGGGATTAAACATTCCCGGATTAACCTGAAATGAATCACTATCCGCCTTCCATCCATAACGCGATCAAACATCTTGCCCGTCTGCCGGGCATAGGCGCCAAAACGGCCGAACGCCTTTCCTTGCATTTGCTTCAACGCCCCTTAGCGGAAGTGGAAGAACTGTCCCGGAGTCTAATCGCACTGAAAAAGCAGACGACCCTTTGCTCCCAATGTCTCACGCTCTGTGACGGGGCCACGTGTCGGATTTGCAGTGATCCGACCCGCACACCGACGCTGGTGTGTGTTGTGGAGAATCCGGCAGACATGATGTCCATTGAAAGAACCGGTGTTTTTTCGGGTCGTTATCATGTCCTTCATGGGGCGCTTTCCCCCATGGACGGTATTGGCCCGGAGGAGCTTCGGATCAGAGAACTTTTTCAAAGAATTAAACGAGACAACGTTAAAGAAGTCGTCCTCGCCACCAGTACCCAGGTGGAAGGGGAATCCACAGCAGCCTATCTGGCCGACCAGTTACGGGCGTACAATATACGAATAACCCGGATTGCCTCAGGCATGCCCATCGGCGGAGATTTGAAATATGTGGATCAGGTGACCCTGAAAAATGCTATGGAAAAACGATACAATCTCTGATCTTATCCGGCCTGAAGACATCTTTCAGTGTCAAATGTGCGGCGATTGCTGCCGGGGATACGGCGGCACTTATGTTACTGAACCGGACATCCTGGCCATAGCCGCTTACCTCAATCTTGAACCGGGGGTAATTCAAGGGAAATACTGTGTATTTTCCGGCAAAAAACCGCTTCTGGCACAAAAACACGACGGATACTGCATTTTCTGGGACGGACTCTGCACCATTCACCCGGTAAAACCCCGCATGTGCCGGTCCTGGCCCTTTCTGGAAAGTGTTCTAATCGATATCGGCAACTGGGAAATCATGTCGAGCCTGTGCCCGGGTATCCGGACTGATTTTTCGCCGGAAGTCATCAAAAAATGTGTGCAACGAAAAATAGCTGAAAATAATAATTATGATCGGCATATTTGATTCCGGACTGGGCGGACTGACTGTGGCGCGGGCAATCCGACAGGAACTTCCCGGATACGATTTCACCTATTTCGGGGATACGGCCCGAACCCCTTATGGGGCCAAAAGCGCTGCTACAGTGGCCAGATATGCCATGGAGGACACTGCCTTTCTTTTCAATCAGGGGGCCCGGATCATTGTTATTGCCTGCAACAGTGCGTCCAGTGTAGCCACAGATGAAATTACCCGCTTTTGCAGTTCCCCGGTTTTTGAAGTGATCACGCCGGCGGCGATTCTGGCCGGTCAACTCTCCCGCAATGCCATTATCGGCGTCATCGGAACCCGGGCCACCATCAGCAGTGGCATCTATGAAACCAGAATTCACAAGCTTCACCCGGAGGCTACCGTCTATTCGCAGCCGTGCCCTTTATTGGTGCCCCTGGTGGAAGAGGGATGGATGAACAAACCGGAAACGGCGATGATCATCAAAAAATACCTGCACCCACTGAAAACCCGTCATATCGACACCCTGATTCTGGGATGCACCCATTATCCGATACTGAAACAAACCATACAAAATAAAATTGGGAAAAAAGTTACGATTATCGATTCCTCTCTGGCTGTCGCACGACAAATCAAAACATTTCTGGCCGATCATCCCCGGATCGATGCAAAGCTTTCCCAAAAAGGGACCAGCCGGTTTTTTGTTTCCGATATTACCCCGCAATTCCAGAAAACAGCCCGGCTGATACTGAAGCAAGACATTACCCTCGAACACGTTTTACTGGAATAAATAAATCTGCGCACCGCCGGCACCCCCGTATAAAAAACTAAAACCTTGACAAACCTTTTTATGAAAAGCTAAAGTATTACTACATACATATAAACAAGGGGGATATGATAATCAGACAATTCATATTTAGGTGGCCTATAATGAAAAAACCATTTGCTTTTTTATTGCTTGCAATTGTTTTTTGTTTCCTGGCGGCAGGGACCGGTTTTTCCGAAAGCAACCAAAATAAGGAACCGGAAGAAAATTTTTCGCCGGGATTTTATTACACCATTCAAAAAGGCGACACGCTCTGGGAGCTCTCGAAAAAATTTTATGATTCCGGACTTGTCTGGCCGGCACTGTGGAGTCAAAATACAGAAATCAAAAACCCGCACCTTATCTATCCGGGCAAACGCATCCGTCTCTATCAGAAAACAGATATTTTGCCGCCCGAGCAGCTTCCCGAAACCGTTCAAAAAAAAATAGAGGAAGAAAAACGGCTTTCAGAAGCTTCCAACGAAAAAGATCCGTCCCAAGAATCATTATCCACCGGGGAAGAATCATCATCCACCGAGCAACAGCCATCACCCACCGAGCAAAAGGCTTCTCCGGTAACGCCCCCTGAAGATAATGTCTATTATTTTATCGAAGCCATATCGCGGGCGGGCTTTCTTAAAAAGTACCCGAGCGGTTCCATCGACGCAGCCACCGATCCTCTGAAAATGGGGATTGTTTTTGAAGTCGGCGGAAATGATAACCGGGTAATGATCAGTCAGGGAGATACCATTTATATAAAACCGGCAGAAAACGCCTCGCTTATTATCGGCAGCCGGTATTTTATTTATAAGCCCCCACAAAAAATAACAGACAAAGTTACCGGAGGCTATGCCGGCCATCACTACCGGATCGCCGGAATTGCCGAAGTAACCAACGTGCAACCCAGCTATGCGGTAGCTGATGTGATCAAATCTTATATAACCGTAAGAGTCGGAGACTTTATAATGCCGTGGCAGAAACGGTCTCCGAAAATTCCTCTGACCCCGTCACCGGAAGGAGTGACCGGCCGGATTATCACCAATGATGAGCATACAAGGATGTCGAATGACCACTCTATTGTTTTTCTGAATAAAGGGGAAGAAGATGGTGTTCAACCGGGCCAACGGTACTATCTATATACGCAGGGAGAAGAAGGAAAAGTAGACGGCGAAAAAATCCTGTTTCCTCCGGAAATCCTGGGAAGACTGCTGGTACTGCTTGTACAGGACCAGACGGCTACGGCGATAATAACAAATTCCAGGAACGTGATTCCCGCCGGAACAACTTTCGGCAACCCGACCAGCTGAGAAGACACCCATACACAACTTGACGATTGAAAATGAGAAAAAGGCGGTCCCGATGCCGGGTGGGATTGCCCACCCCCGATTGTTTACTGCTCCCAGGTAACGCGAAGCACTTCCTGGTAAGTGGTGTCACCCCGAAGTAATTTTCTGATCGCATCCTCTCGTAGCGTAGCCATACCTTCTTCTCTGCTTTTGAGACGGATTTTTTGCAAATCCGCGTCCGCAGTGGTAAGCTTTCGAATACTGTCCGTATATGGCAAAAGTTCGAAGACGCCCGTTCGGCCCCGGTATCCCGTATTGCGACACTTTGCACACCCCTTCCCGCGGTAAAGCTTAACCGGCCCATTTTTACCGGTACTTACGCCCATTGTCTCCAGTTCTCCAGCATCCAGGTGAAAGGACTCCTTGCAGTGCATACAGATTTTGCGCACCAGCCGTTGCGCCATTATTCCGGCCAAGGTGGCCTGAACCAGGAAATGGGGCACGCCCATGTCCAGTAAACGCATGATGGAAGAAGGAGCGTCGTTGGTATGCAAGGTAGAAAGTACCAGATGCCCCGTCAAAGCGGCCTGTACCGCATTCTGGGCGGTTTCCATATCCCGCATCTCGCCAATCATGATGATATCCGGGTCCTGCCGCAAAATATTGCGCAAAATGGAACCAAAAGTAATCCCCACAGCCCGTTTCACTGCAATTTGATTAAAATCCTCGTGTACCATTTCAATGGGGTCTTCCACCGTGGTGATATTGACATCCGGGGTGGAAAGATACCGCAAGGTAGAATAGAGGGTAGTCGATTTCCCGCTTCCGGTCGGTCCGCAAACCAGTATAATTCCGTTGGGCTTGTTGATAATATGTTGATAGCCAGCCAGTTCTTCGGCACTAAACCCCAGCCCCTCCAAATCCTGAAAAAGAATATCCGGGTCCATAATGCGCATGACCGCTTTTTCTCCAAAGGCCATGGGCACTGTGGAAACACGGATTTCCGCCTCCGCACCGCTTTTGTCCATTTTGATGCGGCCGTCCTGGGGCTTACGTTTTTCCGCCATATCCATCCCGGCAATATTTTTCACCCGGCTGAGCAGAGCGTAATGTACCTTTTTGGGAATACTGTAAACCGTGTGCAGTACTCCGTCTATCCGCAGGCGGACCACGGTTACTTCCCGCTTGGGCTCAATATGGATATCGCTGGCCCGTTGATCAAAAGCATAAGAAAAAAGATGATTGACCGCATTTATAATATGACTGTCATTGGAGGGAAGTTCACCGTCGGCGTCCATCCGCACGTACTGCTCCAAATTTCCGAGATCAACGGAAGGAGCCGCAAATTGGGTTTCTGCGGCGGCAATTGATTTTTTAAAACCGAAAAATTCATTGATCGTGCGAATAATATCCGACTTGGTACTGACTACCGGCTGTACCTTCATTTGCGCGGCACGCTGGATATCACCCAAAACTTCTGTGTTAAAAGGATCGGGGGTGGCTACAATCAGCGCCTTATTTTCGACGGCAATCGGCAGCGTCAAATAATTCATTGCAAAGGAACGGGGGATGGTATTGGTAACAAGTTCGAGATCCAGTTTTAAAGGATCGATCTTGCGGTAGGGGAATCCCCACTCTTCGGACAGTGTCTGATACACTGTTTCTTCATCAACCTCCCCGGCATGCCCGTCTGCCCGGGGAAGATTCAAGAAAGCAATCACATCAACAATGGTTACTGAATTGTTGATACGGACACCCGGCGGAGCGGAAGCAGCCCGGCTGTGCTGAATTTTTTCAAGCTTGGTCCGTACTTTATGCTGTTTCTTCAGAACCTCCTCGCCATCCTTCCTGGCCAGGAGACCTTTTCTCACCAGCAGCTGGCAGACATTTTTCGGCGTCAGCCGATTTTCCGGATTGATTGTCATCTTTCTCAGCCATCCTTAATTACCAAAATGGGTCTTTGCCAATTTTCGCCCTTGATAATACAATAAGTATAATAGAAGAAGAATGCAATAAGATGTTAAAAGCGGGCTCAACCTATGGACACTCGCACTCAAACAGGATATAGTATGAATAATGAACTTTATACCGAATTTTACACCTCCAAACCGCAAAACAATAGGTTGATGTTCGGATGCTGAATAACCAGACCATAGCTGTAGTTGTTCCCGCCTATAATGAGGAAACCCAAATCAGCCGGGTTATCAATACGATGCCGAATTTTGTGGACCGGATCATTGTAGTCAATGATTGTTCCACCGACAAAACAGAAACAATTGTCCGGAAACACATTCAAGAAGATCAGCTCAGCACCATCGCCATTCCGGATATTTTAAATGATATATCGCCCACCGACTACAATTACGCCGATTACCTGGCCCAGGAACAAATGAAAAACGACTTGGCACGCTTCACGCCATTTACAATCGCGAATACAGATACGATTCATGCCCGGATTATCTTGATCAATCACCATAAAAACCGGGGCGTCGGAGCTGCCATCGCCAGCGGATATAAATGGTGTAAAGATCACGGCATCGATTGCACCGCAGTCATGGCCGGTGACGGACAGATGGACCCGGCGGAACTCCGGTCCATATGCGAGCCAGTGGTCCAGAAAGGAATTGACTATGTCAAAGGAAACCGTCTGATTCACCGCAGCTCCTGGCTGGTCATACCCAAAGCCCGATATATGGGGAATGCCTTTTTATCTATTCTGACCAAAATCGCCTCCGGCTACTGGCATGTATCCGACACGCAGACCGGCTATACCGCCATATCAAAAAATGCCCTAAACTCCATTCGTATCGACAAAATCTACCCGAGCTACGGAATGCCCAATGACATGTTGGTAAAGCTGAATATTGCCTTCTGCTCTTTACAAGAAATCCCCATAAAACCTGTCTATAATATCGGCGAAAAATCCAAAATGAACCTGGGCAAGGTTATTCCCCGGGTTTCCTGGCTACTGATTCTGTCTTTCTTCAAGCGGCTATGGATAAAGTATTTATTCCGGGATTTTCACCCTCTTTTTTTACTATACCATCTATCTTTTATTCTTTTTTGTTTTTGTATTCCGTTTGGTATAACCTTTATACCCAAAATACTGGCACCCGGTGATATGATTGCCAACAGCAACCTTATCATATTTGTTTTCCTATTTATCTCCGGTTTACAGTCACTTCTGTTTGCCATGTGGATGGATATTCAGGATAACGAACGCTTATACCGATAATCCCGATTGTCCAAAAATTCTTCGGCTTGATTCTTTATCGGAAATCGCGTTCTTCGTCATAAACAGTGACAAAATTTGTCAAACAGAAAAGCGGAGACACGCGGGATTTGATTTTTAACATAAAAATCAAAAAGTTAAAATAAATTCAATCTGGCATATATTTTGCTGTTTATAATTAATAAAATTGTTGCAATACCGGCTCAACAGCAGCCGGAAAGATCGGCGGGGGTTGGGGGGATACATCCTCTTGTGATCAACCGCATTGAAGATCGGAAAGAATCTTCGCGAATACGGTTCGATCAGGAGGACTTTTTTCCGGCCGGAACAGGCACCTTACCTGTTCCGGCCTTCTTTTTGGATACCCGCTTTCGGTCCACCAGAAAACATCACCGCATCTCTTCCAGAAAATCGAAGGCATATTGAACATACAAAGCTGCCCCCAGGGGCAAGGCCTCTTCATCAATATCAAAGGCGTCGTGGTGCTGGGGAAAGGAAAGTCCCTTGTCCGGGTTGGCGCCCCCCAGAAAAACGAACACACCGGGAATGGCTTGCAGATATAAGGAGAAATCTTCGGCCCCGGTCATTTGCGGCAGGGAGATGAGACCCTGCTGGCCGCAGACCTTTTGCGCCGTTGTTCGGGCGCGTTCGGCACAGACCGCATCATTGACCGTGGGGGGAGCGCCCCTGGTGTAAGTCAAGGCGGCTTCTGCCCGGTAAGTGGCTGCGGTCTGCGTGGCCAGACGCTCCATGATCTGTGGCAGCCGGTTGTTGATTTCTTCGGTAAAACAGCGGGTGGTTCCTTCCAGGCGGGCACTGCCGGCGATAACGTTGTATCGGGTGCCGGCGGAAAAGCGGCCGACGCTGACCACCACCGGATCAATGGGACTGATTTCCCGGCTGGCAATGGTCTGCAGATTCATGACCAGGGCCGAGGCGGCCACAATGGCGTCCACCCCTTCGTGCGGCAGGCCGCCGTGTCCGCTTTTGCCGGTGACCTCAATGACGAACCGGTTGGCGGCGGCCATGATCGGTCCCGGGGTAACCGAGACCAGCCCGTGGGGCAGCCGGCCCAGAATGTGAAGCCCGAAGATGGTGTCCACGCCTTCCAGGCCGCCTTCGGCAATGACGGCCCGGGCGCCGCCGAAGGATTCTTCGGCCGGTTGAAAGAGGAGTTTGACGGTGCCCCGCAGGGTGTCCTGGATATCCACCAGAATTTTTGCCGCCCCCAGCAGCATGGCCATATGGGCGTCGTGCCCGCAGGCGTGACAAAGCCCCGCGTTTCGGGAGCAATATTCATGGGTGGCGGTCTCCGTGATTTCCAGGGCATCCATGTCCGCCCGCAGGGCAATGACGGGCCCGGGCTTTTTCCCGGTGATGGTGGCCAGGATGCCCGCCTGCGCGATGGGAACAAAGGGGATGCCCAGGTCTTTCAGTTCGGCCTGAATCGCCCGGGCGGTTTCCCACTCCTGTCCGCTCGGTTCCGGATGGCGGTGAAAGTGCCGCCGCCAGGCGCTTATGTAATGCCGGCAGGCGATTGCTTGCTGGTTGATGTCCATGGCTGCCTCCGATCTTTTGCTTTGTGTTTTATTTGCGCAGAAGCCGGATCCGGGTCAGGGTATAGACGGCGATGAAAAAGTCGCGCCAGGAAATCTTTTTGCCATCGCTTTTTTTCCGGGCCTGGTAATCAATGGGCACTTCCAGGACGGTTTCCCCCCGGTTCAGGAGTTTGGCGGTCACTTCGGGACAGAATTCAAACCCGTTGCACTTCAGATCCAGACTTTTCAGCAAGCCTGCGGGCATCACTTTATAGCAGGTGGCAATATCACTGATATTGGTTCGATAAAGAATTTTCAGGTACTGGTTGAGGAGCCAGCCGCCAAAAGTATACAGCAGGCCCGATTTGCTCATGGGCCCCGGAAAAATCCACCGGGAGCCGTACACCACCCGGGTGAGGCCGACGGCAAGGGGTTTTAGAAGAAGCGGATACTGCTGCGGGTCATATTCCAGGTCCGCATCCTGGATAAGCACAATTCCTTCCGCATCTTCGCACAGCCCAAGCCCTTCGCGGATCGCCCGGCCTTTGCCCCGGTTTTCCGGAAACCGGAGGCGGGTAACAGGGGCGTCGGGGTAATCCCTGGTAAATCGTTCAATCTGGGTGCGCGTATCGTCCGTGGAACCGTCGTCAATAACGATGATCCGGAGCGCCAGGCCGAATTCGGAGATGTCCGTCCCGGCAACGTTTTCCAGCAGCCGATAGACGGTGGCCTGTTCATTGTAAACCGGGATCAGAATGTACAACGGTTTCGATAGGGTTTCACGCACTTTTTGCTCTGTCTGTTTTTGCTGTTGTTGGCGTCTTCGACGAAAACCAGCTTCTGCTGGCAAGCAGAACAAGGAGGCCGCGCAGATTGCGCATTATATCTTCTTTGCGCCTTATACGCCACAGTTGCCGAAGAATATACCCCGGACGCAGATAATACCGCCGATAAAACCAGATCAGCCGGCCTTGTATCTTTTTTTCGGTTCCGGGTTCACTCCAGAGCCGGGGGCGAAATTCCGGGAAGGGATTTCGGGAAAATGCTTTCCAGTAGTCATTTTCAAAGCGCCCGGTGGCCAGGCCTTCCCGGTACAGGGCGGTGGCCGGATAGGGAACAAATACCGAAGCGTGAATCATATCCGGCGCTGCCCGCCGGGCCACTTGCAGACTGGCCCGGAGGTCGGTATTTTTTTCGCCGGGGCAGCCCACCATAAAATAGGCGATTGAACGGAGGCCGGCCCGGTGAATCATTTGAAATGCCTCGATCAGGGCTGCAATATCCGTGGGGCGGTTGAGGCGCCGCAGAACCTCGGGACTGCCCGACTCGATCCCCACGGTAACCAGATCGCAACCGGCCTTTTTCATGGCGGAAAGCATGTTCGAAGTGAGCGTTTCCGCTCTGGCCCGGGCCATCCATTTCATTTTCGTCCCCTGCTGCAACAGAAGTTCGCATAACTGGAGAACCCGTTTTTCGCTGATGGTCATGACTTCGTCATAAATCAGCAGGTAACGGATGCCCAGGGTCTCGCACCAGGCCATTTCTTCGGCAATGTTTTCCGGGCTGCGGGACCGGTAGGTTTTTCCGGTCACGGAACGGGAGCAGTAAGCACAGCGATAGGGACAGCCCCGGCTGGTAATGGTGATGGAAACCGGGTGCAGGCCGGTCACCAGGGAAGTATAGAGACCCCGGGCCAGCAGATCATGCGCTGGAAAGGGAAAATTGTCCAGCTCCTCCACCGGGGCCGGCGGGGGATTGCAAATGAAGGCTCCCTCCGCATAATAGATGATACCGGGAATGTCCCGGAGGGGGCGGCCTTTTTCCAGGGCATCCAGAAACCCCGGCAGGGTCATCTCTCCTTCCCCGGAAAAACAGTAATCAAAGACACCCAATTGGGCGGTCTGTTCCGGATAGAGCGACGGCTGCAGGCCGCCGGCGACGATGGTTGTCCCGGGGGCTGCTTTGCGAACGCTCCTGGCGGCTTCCACGGCATCCAGCAGGGTAAAGGTGGTAACGGAAAAGCCCACCACATCAGGAGATATTTTCCGGACGGCGGCTTCCAGCGCCCCCCCGGTCAGGTTCAAGGCGGAGGCGTCGAGCAGGGAAACCGCATGCCGGCCGCTGCTTCGGACCGCCGCAGCGACGCACATCAGGCTGAGAGGGGGCATAATGCCGCGCAGTTTTTCCACGGCCCCCGGCAGATTGGTCGGAAGCGTCTGCTGTTCCGGCGGGTTAATCAGAAGTACCTGCATGGGCCTTTGTTTTCTTTCTGCCGAAGTTATTCATATTTTAAAGGGTTTTTATTTTTTTATCTCGGCCCGGATTTGAAGCGAGCCGGCGATTTCCCGGATGACAGGTATCTGTTCAAAGATCCGGCCCGTTTTTTCCACAAATTCCATCAAGGGCACCGGCGTCCAGGGATGCAGAAAATCAAAGGGTTCGATGCGGATGTTTGTAAAACCCTGTTTCCGCAGGAACGCCCGCAGGCGTTGCTTGAAAAAAGCGGTTTCATCCGGGGTGTCGCCCATCCACCTTTTAATCCAGGGAACGTTTTTCTGGATCAAAAGCTGGGGGTTGAGCATGTTGGGTTCACAAAAAGCGATTACCCCGGCGGGCTTCAGGACACGTATGATTTCGCGGAAGGAACGCTTCATATCCAGGTGGTGCAATACGCGCACACCCACCACCGCGTTGAAAGTATTGTCGTGGCAGGGCAGGTTCTCAATATCACAGACTTGAAATGCGGCCCGGCTTCCCACACGCTCGACCGCTTTGTATATAAATTCAGGCGATAAATCAATGCTGTATAGTCGGGCGCCGGAATCAGCGAATATCCCGGAGTAGAATCCGGTCCCGCAGCCCACCTCCAGGATGGTTTTTCCGGGAGCCATGGCCGCGGCGTCCCGGACCCAATGTGCCCGGCGCAGAGAGCCTCGTATTCCGGCCTGCGTACCAAGGTTCCAGTAGAAGGCGTGGTTGGCCAGAATTTTTCTGGCCTGCTCCCGTTCCCGGGTTTTGTTCTGTCTGGACATATGCTTTATACTGCTCCGCGGGTTATCCCTGTCTGGCGGTTTGTTTTTCAATACCGGGTGCCCCGGGTAGCTTCTTCCCTTTTTTTGGTGTAAGATTATAACACAATTAACGGTTTCGTATGGGGTTTTATCCATTTTGAGCACTCATTATATGAATCTTCGGGCCAAACTCTCTGTTTTTCTCCTGGCGCTGGCGGTACGGACGGTTTTTCTGGTGCAATGGATGAAAACGCCCTTTTTTCTTTCTCCCCAGACGGACGCTAAAATTCATCAACTGTGGGCCCTGGAGATTCTGCAAAACGGAATCTGGCGGGACACCGCCTTTTATCAGTCGCCGTTTTACCCCTACCTGATGGCCCTGCTGTATAAAATTTTCGGGGTTCATCCCCTGCTGATGCCCCTTGTACAGATATTGGTGGATTCTGCAACCTGCGTGATGATTTATGCCATCGCCAAAAAAATGTTCGGCCCCGGAGAAGGTCTGGCCGCGGGTATTATCGCGGCCTTATACAGTCCCTTTGTTTTCTTTTCTACGCCCCTGTTAAAAGAAGTCTGGCTGCTTTTTTTTCTGGCGGTGCTTGTCCGGGTGGTTCTGGAAACGAATCAAGCCGGAAAACCCTGGCCTTTCGGGATTTGCGGTCTCGCCCTGGGATTGTGCGCCCTTTCCCGGGGGCAGATGCTGCTGTTTGCCCCGGCTTTATGCGTTTACTGGCTGCTGGCACAAAAAATCCGGGTGATAAAACCCTATCTTCTTTTTGCCCTGGGCTTTCTGGCGGTACTGCTGCCGGTAACCCTGCATAACTATATTGTCAGCAAAGATTTTGTGCTGATCAATTATACTTCAGGGTTCAGTTTTTTTATCGGCAATAATCCCCAGGCCGAAGTCTGGACCCGACACCCTCTGGGAATTTCCTCTTCTCCCCTGACAGAAGAACGGCAGGTGCGGGAAATGGCGGAAGAGCTGTCCGGGAGGAAGCTGAAGCCCTCGGAAGTTTCCGCCTTCTGGCACCGCCAGTCGGCAAAATATATTTTTACCCAGCCGCTGGACTGGCTCAAGTTAACCTTGCGCAAGTTTATATTTTTCTGGAACCGGGTTGATATTCCGGATAACTATTGCCTGGCGTTTTTTACCAGCCATTTTCAAACCATACTGGATCTGCCGCTGTTTACTTACGGGGTAGTGGCGGCCCTGGGGGTTACCGGAATGGTTTTATGCTGGGGTCTGCGCACCCGGATCAATTTTATCATCGGGCTGGGGGTTTTATATATGATTTCAGTGGTTCCCTGCGTGGTTTCCACCCGATACCGGCTGCCCATGGCCTTTTTTCTGATCCTTTTTTCCGGAGCCGCAATTTTTCGAGTTTGGGAAAAAGCGCGATGGCGCCGACTGCTGATTGCCGTGCCATTCTGGCTATTTTTGCTTCTGCCGCCCCCCTTTGATCCGGCGCTGCTGGATATCCGGGGAAAGGCACAGCTGGTAATGATCTATTATGATGGCGGCCAGTTTGAAAAATCGATCCGAACCCTGGAAAACCTGTTGGACCGCTCGGACGTGATTCCGGCACCGGCGCTTTATCTCCGCGGCGCCCTGGCCGGCGAAAAAATGAAAGCTTTTGACCGGGCGGAAAGAATATACCAGCAGGGAATCAAGGCGCATCCGGACAATTTTCTTCTGCGAATGGAATACGGCGTTTTTTTATATCACCAAAACCGGCCGGCAGAATCGGCCAGACAGTTTGTCCACGCCCATACCCGTAATCCCGATTCCTTTGCAGCCTGCAAATACCTGGCAATTGTTTTCTGGCAACAAAAAAAATATGACAAAGCCGTCGCTTACGCGGGAAAAGCCCTGCAAATGAATCCGCAGGACGCAAAGTTGCAAAAAATGCTGCGGTTTTCCCCGCCGCCGCCCGCCTTTTAATGCTTGAAAAACTATTGTCCCTTGAAGACCGGTTCCCGTTTTTGACTTCTGGCCATGATGGCTTCCATAAAATCACCGGTGGTGACGGCTTTGTTGAGCCCTTCATTTTCCATATCCAGGGAACGGCTGAGAGATTCCAGGTAGGGCAGGTGCAGGGCGCGCTTGCAGAGGCCGATGGCCAGTGAGGGCCCGCCCGGCGGAACCAGCTTCAAAGCCTGTTCTTTGGCGTAGGGAAGAAGGGTGTCGTGGGGCAGAACATTGTTTATCAGCCCCAGCTCCAGAGCTTCCTGGGCGGTAAAGGTTTCTCCGAAGTACATGATTTCTTTGGCTTTCTGAAAACCGATCAGGCGGGGCAACAGATAGGCGGAGCCGAATTCGGGCACAATTCCGATGCGGACAAAGGGCAGGCGCATCCAGGCATGTTCCGACGCGTAAATCAGGTCGGCGCACCCCAGGGGGAGAGTAAACCCGGCCCCGATGGCCAGGCCGTTGATGGCCGCGATAACGGGTTTTTCACATTGCCAGAATTTCAGGGTCAGTTTTTTCTGGGCGATGTCCGTGGTATCGATCTCTTTCACTCGTTCCTCGGGAATGCCCTGCATGGCGTTGGGATTGAAGTACCCCCCGCTGCTGAAGGATTCTTTCCGGGGATTGTCGTTTTCCGGATCTCTGGCGCCGGTAACGATCATGGCATAGGCGGTATCGTCCTTTTCCAGGGCATCCACCGCATAGAACAGTTCCAGAAAGGTGTAGTTGCTCATGGCGTTTTTACGCCGGGGAACGTTCAGGGTGACGGTGACAATTCCGTTTTCCGGGTCTTTGTCGTAAATGATTTCCAGGAACTCTTCCGGTTTCATGGCCTGTCTCCTTCATTAATACGCCGCCGGGTTGTTTTTCCGGCTGTGGCACCGTCTCAGGCGGAAGCCTTGGCGCCGGCGGTTTTGAGAATTTCTTCGGCTTCCCTGACCATTCTGCGGAGCAGTTCTTTGCAGGAGACCACGTCTTTGATCAGTCCGATGGATTGGCCCACGTTGATGGAGCCCACGTTGGTGTTGCCTTCTTCCCAGATGTCCGGGCCCAGAGTGCCAGCGATATGGGGAAGAATTTCGTCCAGGCCGCCCTTGCGTTCTTCAATTTCCAGCACTTTTTTCATGGAGTCGTTCAGCAGGGCCCGGCCCTGGAGGCCGATACTGTTTCCGTAAAGGACAGTTTCAAACTCCTGACGCCGGATGAGTTCCTGCTTGACATTGTCGTGGGTATGACATTCTTCGGTACAGATAAACCGGGAGGCCATCAGAATTCCCTCGGCTCCCAGGCAGAGCGCGGCCGCCAGACCCCGGCCGTCGGCCATACCGCCGGCGGTAATCACCGGAATATCGACACTTTCCGAAATTCGCGGGGTCAGTATCGTAGTAGCGACATTGTCGTTCAAGGGGTGGCCGCCTTCTTCGATACCGGCGGCGATAACGGCATCATAGCCGGCTTTGGCGCAATGGGTGGCGTGCCGCACCGACCCCACCTTGTGCACCAGCTTGACGCCGGCTTCTTTGAGTTTGTGAAGATATTCCCCGCCAGCGAAGCGGTCCAGCGGGGTTCCCCCGATTTCCACGGCCGTCACCTGTTCTTCGGCAATGGCGTCGAAGAAGCTTTTGTAATGCTCATCGCCCACGCTGAGGGCCGGCAGCATGGTCACGTTGACCCAGAAGGGCTTATCGGTTAAGGCCCGTATTTCACTTATGGCCTGTTTCAGTTCGTCTTTGCTGCCGTACATGGTGGACGTCAGGTTTCCCAGCCCGCCGGCTTCAGAAATTGCAGCGCAGAGCGGCGGGTAGGCCAGACGCATCATCCCGCCGCAGACAATGGGATATTCAATCCCGAACAGTTCGGTAATTCGCGTTTTCATACCCTCTCCTTTCACACTTGTCTTATGTCGAATTTTACCGCTTTACAAATCAATCAAATCGAAAAACATCACTTTTTTCCAACAGGAAAATAATTTACAAAACTATAAGACAGATGGCAGAAAAATGTCAATATTATTTCCTCGCGTTGTTCCAGCAATTTTCCGGTATGGGCCATTATCCGTTATATCATGTATCATTTCAAACATGGGAATTTCCGACGGAGATCATCTTGGCCCCCTTTCCGCTTCTTCAGATGTATTTTCCCCGATAATCGCTTCCGAACATATCCGCTTATTCTCGAAAACAGGGAATTTCCCGGGCGCCTACTTGCTGGGCGACATCAAACGTTTTCCTAAATATTCCAGCCGCTTTTGGCTGAATTGCGTATATGGATGGTATAGGCCCAACTCTTTACGGCGAATCATAAGTCCTTTTTTTACGTATTTTTTCGCCAGACCAATATTGCCGACACCCTGATAGGCTGCACCCAGGTTGTTATAAATGGAGGCTACTTCTAATTTTTCCGAGGCGGTTGTTAACGAAAAAAGGCGTAAGGCCATATGATAAAACATTATCGCCTGCCTGTGATGATTCTGTTGGTAAAACGCAAAACCCAGATTGCTGTAGATTTTTCGGGTCATTACATCCGATAAACAGCCTCCGCAACTTTGTTTCGCAGCCAAAGCCTTCTTCAGATAAACCGTTGCTTTGGCATAGTCTTTTTTAACCCCCCATATCACGCCGAGATCATTATAGCTTTGGGCGGTTTCCGGGTGATCCGGGCCGAATATGTTTTTTTGAATACGCAGCGCTTTTGCAAAACAATTGGCAGCATCGCCCAAGGCGCCGGTTTTTTGATAAACAAGCCCCATGGTATGATAGGTTTGGGCCGTTTGGTGATGATTTTCTCCCAACTTTCTGAGCCGGAGATCAAGGGAGGCCTTCAAGCAGGAAAGCGCTTTCCCGTAATTTTCCAAACCGTTATAAGCAATCCCCTGATTATAAAGAAACGCATCATAATAATCGGGGAACCGTTGCGATGGTACCTCCAGAACATTCAATGCTTTGGTAAAATACCTATGCGCTTGGGGATAATTGTCTTGGCCGGCAGATGTCAGGCCGAGACTGCAATATGCCAACCCAAGATTACATATTGACCGGGATGATCGCGGGGATTTATTGACGCAGTCCCGCCAGAAAGACACGCGCGTTTGCCAGTCATTATTTCGCAAAAATGTCTGGACGGACCCAAAAACAAAAACAGCCAATACAATAAGCATGGCGGCAATGTCACTGCGGCCAAAAAATTTATGCCCGGTAGTGGATAAACCCCGGATACCCGTTGATAAGATCAGACAAAATCCCAGAGAGGGCAGATACAGACGTTGCTCTGCGATCGGCCGGGAACTCAGGAAAATCAGATTCGAAACCGGCAGCAGCGTCAAAAAAATCCAGCCCGTCCCGAAACAAAGATATGGAGACCTTTTATAAGATAACACAATCAGTAAACACACCATAAAAAGTGCAACAGCAGGAAATATGACCTCCGGATTAAAAAAACCGTCGGCAAAAGGAAAGAAGTGATTGGCATTCAGATTGACAGGAAAAAACAGCAGGCTCAAATACCGGCCGATGGTTTGCAAAAAAAGCAGAAAAGTTTTTTCGGCCCCCAAGGAAAGCGTATCACTTCCGGCTGTTTCCAGGGATGTCGCCAGAACCGTCTGCCGGAACACAAAATATATAACCGTTACTCCCCAGAAAGGGATGGTCTTCAGCACCGCCACAAACCGTTCTTTGCCCGCTGAAAAACATACCCCATAAAAAACAAGAACTGCCGGCAGAACAAGAGCCGTTTCTTTGGAAAGAATCGCCAGCGCAAAAGAAACGATCGCCGCCATAAAAATCAGTAGCCGACTGCCTTTTTTATTCTGATAGAAGGAACGAATAAAACAGATAAAGGCCATCAGAAAAAAAAGGCAGGCCAGAATATCAGCACGATTTTTGATAAAAGCGATCGATTCGGTATGAACAGGGTGTACAGCAAAAAAAAGGGCTGTCAGAAATGGCGGATCACATAACAGACCTCGGGGATGATCATATTTCCCCCCGGCGATAATAAAACCGACAAAGTAGTAAACAAGAATCACACAGAAAGTATGCAACACCAAATTGGTCAGGTGATATCCTGCAGGGTTCAGCCTCCAGAAGTGATAGTCAATGGCAAAAGTGCTTGTCCGAACCGGCCGGTATTGAACTCGATCTTTTGTTTTGAGGGTGTGCAGGTGATTCCAGTAAGTAGGGGTAAAAAAAAACCCAATATTTTTGCAGCTTCGAATATATGGATTTTTGGTTATAAGGTAGATATCATCCCATACGAACTCGTTTGGGAGGGTATTGGCAAGCAGCGCAACGCAAACAACAATAAGACCGATAATCCGTACCCCATGATTTCTGTGAACGATTGTTTCCGTCATCCGCCGACCTTAAAAACGAATCAAGGGTATCGAGATTGAACGCAACCGGGTGTCACTGCGTCGATTCCATGGACTTTGCCAAATGTATTATGCTATCAGCCATAATATAGACATCCCCATTTTACAACAAATATTTAACCGGCATCTGGCCCGCCTCCAGAATCCGCCATGATTTTTATCTGGAAATCATTTTTACGGACCGCTCATTTATTAATTGTTGAAATTTTTTATTGAAATTTACACAGCAGCAATCATGTGGTATAACAGCTGGCATTAAAATTTCAAGGCCGCAACAGGCCATATCGGTTCAGGCAGGAGGAAAATTATCATGGATTTTTCATTCAGTGCCAAAGAAGAGGCGTTCCGGACTGAGCTCCGGCAGTTTGCCCGGGAAAATCTTTCCCCGGATTATTATTTCCACTTTTTCGGGGAAGAGCATGATGACGAGCTCTGGGCGTTTTCCATGTCCATGTCGAAGAAGCTGGCGGAAAAGGGGTGGCTGACGCTTTCCTGGCCGGAAGAATTCGGCGGCCGGAACGCCTCCTTTACGGAAGAAATTGTTTTCAAAGAAGAACTGGGCTACTGGGGAATCCCCGGGGCCGGCATGGGCGTCAGCGGTACGGCCTGGGTAGCGCCGTCGCTGATGCTGTTCGGCACCAGAGAGCAGCAGGAAAAATACATTCCCCCTATCGCCGCCGGGGAGCCGGACGGAATCTGGTGTACCGGCTACAGTGAGCCGGATTCCGGCAGTGACCTGGCCAGCCTGCAGACCCATGCCGAGCGGAAAGGGGATCATTATATCGTCAACGGTCAGAAGGTCTGGACCAGTGTGGCCCACCGGGCCCGGTACTGCTGGCTGGCCTGCCGGACGGACCGGAATGTCAGCAAAAAGCACCACGGTCTCAGTCTGCTGCTGGTGGATATGAAAAGTGAAGGCATCACCGTCCGTCCCATCAACAGTTTTGCCGGCTTTCATGTGTTCAACGAGATTTTTCTCAATGATGTGCGGGTGCCGGTGGAAAATCGCGTGGGGGAGGAAAACAAGGGCTGGTCCTATCTGATGCAGGCCCTCTCTTTCGAACGGGGGGTAGCGGTCCGTTTTACGGCCACC
Organism: uncultured Desulfobacterales bacterium; assembly: GCA_964632805.1. Lineage (GTDB taxonomy): Bacteria > Desulfobacterota > Desulfobacteria > Desulfobacterales > Desulfosudaceae > CAZWCS01. The sequence goes on along the minus strand of CAZWCS010000001.1, from coordinate 47,646 downwards.
TGCCAGCGTCTGCTGGACGAGCTGGTGCAGTATGCCAGGGAGACCGGACGTATCCGCCATCCGGTAGTGCGGCAGAAACTGGCGGAACTGGCCACGGATCTTGCTGCGGCCCGCATGCTCAGCTATGAGGCGGACTGGAAGATCGCCAATAAATTAAGCCGGATATATGAGCCCTCCCGGGACAAGGCCAATCTGGACCATCTCATGGAAAAACTTTCCCGTCTGGGCATGGAGATCATGGGACCGGATGCCCTGATTCACCCCCTGCACAAGACCTCCAAATGGACCCGCATGAAAGGCATGATCGAACATTTGTATTATGTCTGCCCCGGTCTGGCCATTGCCGCCGGCACCACCCATACCCAGAAAAACATTGTCGGCCAGTTCGGGCTGCAACTGCCCCGGGCCTATTAATAAGGAGGAGATCATGGATTTTGCCTTTTCCAAAGAGCAGACCCTGCTTCGCAAATCGGTGAAAGAGTTTTTTGAAAAAGAGTGCCCCAAAGACAAGGTCCGGGAGTTGAACGGAGAGCTCCAGGGATATGACGCGGGCTTGTGGAAAAAGATGGTCAAGCTGGGATATACCGGCCTGGCGATCCCGGAAGCCTACGGCGGCACGGAGGGCGACTTCTGGGATCTGTTGATTTTCATGGAGGAAATGGGCAGAAATATTGTTCCCGGCCCCTTTTTTCAGACCGCCATCCTTTGCGCCCTGCCCATACTGACTTTCGGGACAGAGGCGCAGAAGGCCGAGTGGCTGCCGGAAATTGCCGAAAAAGGCCTGATCTGGACGCCGGCCCGGACCGAACCGGCTGGAGATGACCGGCCGCAGGCCCTTTCCATGACGGCGGCGGTGGAAGAAGAGGCGCTGGTGTTGAACGGGGTCAAGAGGTTTGTCCCCTATGCCCGGGTGGCAAAAAAGCTGCTGGTGGCGGTCCGGACCGCGGCAGAAGCGGACCCCCGGTACGGCATCACCCTGCTGGCGGTGGAGGCTGACCAGCCGGGTGTACACATGGAGATTATGCCTACGGCCATGCAGGACATGCGATGTGAAGTGGTGTTTGACGGGGTGCGGGTGTCCCGGGAAAACATTGTCGGCGAACTGCATCAGGGGACGGCGATTCTGAATTTCATGGATGCCTATGCAGCGGTTTTAAAAGCGGCGGAGATGAGCGGCGGGGCGGAAGCCGTTCTGGCCATTGCCACCGATTACGCCCGCCAGCGGCATCAGTTTGATAAACCCATTGGCGCTTTTCAGGGCATTCAATTTCCTCTGGCGGAACTGCTGACCGAAGTGGAAGGTCTCCGGAATCTGGTCTATGAGGCCGGCTGGCTGATGAATGCCGGTACTCCCTCCCGAAAGAAAAACGCCATGGTCAAGGCCAAAGCCAACCAGGTGTATTACGCGGTCTGCTATCACGGCATGGTGATTCACGGCGCCATCGGCTGGACGGATGAGATGGACCTGGGGCTGTATCACCTGCGGACCCGGGCGCTGCAGTTTGACGGGGGAGACACGGATCTACACCAGGAAACCATTGCCGAGGAACTGGAACAGGGAACGCCGGAATTTCTGAAACTGTGGAGCTGATTTGAAATGGCTTCTACTGCAGCAGATCCAGAAACCGGTTAACAGCGTCGATAGCCGCCTGGGTGGTTTCGGGATCGTAGGGAAAGGGCGAAGTTTCCGGTTGCGGCGGAAGGGGCGGTTTACCGGCAGTTTCGGCTGCGCGCTTGGTGCTGTTTTCGCTGGCCAGTTCTTCCGTATCGTCTTCGATTTCCTCAATCATGGTCAGGTGATCCAGATCCGACGCTTTACCGGTATGGGGGATACAGGCCTCCTGAATTTCCGGATAACAGATTCCCTCCACCCCCGTCAGTTTGTCCATCTGGCTGTTGGACAGCACCGACAGTTCCGCCGAAGCCGGAACGATCGTCAAAATGGACAGGGACAGAACCACAAGAAAAACGAGGGGACTATTTTTGCTTTTCCCGATCATTTTCGCAAAATCTCCATACAGCTGTTTTTATTTTATCCGATAACGGGGAAAAAGCAAGAAAAATCGGTTAGCTCTTGAAAATATTGTACTGCCTGGCGGCATCATACCGGATGGAACCGGCAGCGCCGATAAGCCCTCCCGTCTGCGGAATCTTTTCCAGCTCCGCGGGGGTGGCTTCCAGAAAAGCCCAGGCCCGGCGGCCATTTTTCAGCCGGCCGAGGACGGTGGCGTGCAGCGGCTGTCCTTTTTTGTGATACAAAATGGTATAAGATTCTACTGTCAGCCGGCCCTCGGCCTGTTCCACCGGTTCGGGCAGCGCCCGGCTGTCAATGATTGTCTGAATTCCGCTGTCATCCCGGTCGTGCCAGGGAACGGCCCCGGGGATGGAGCCGTAGACGCCCACCGACCATTTGGTATTGTACCACCCCAGGGCGGTGATCAGGGCATTGCGGCTTTGACCGTTCCGGATTTTTTCCACCGCTTCGGCAATGGCGTGAAGGGGGTAGTTGCTTCCCGGTCCCCCGAAGTAGGGCAGGCCCCCGGAAATGGACAGGTCCCGGGGATCCTCGGCGGATATTCCCAGCTCCTGCCGGGCGGCTTCTACCGCCCAGGGAAAGCAGCTGTAAAAATCGAGGGTGTCGATTTCTTCCAATTCTGTCCCGGCCTGCTCCAGCGCCAGCCGCGCGGCCTGATTCAGGGCCGGCGAATCATGGAGTGTCGGCCGTTGGGAGATATACCAGATGTTGTTGAAGCTGGCCCCGCCCCGGGGATAGACCCATTGTTCCTCGGGAATCCCCAGTTCCCGGGCAAAGGCGGCACTGGTGAGCACCACGGCGGCCGCCTGATCCACCATCAGGTTGGCCGTCATGTGCAGGGTATAGGGGAAGGCTACCCGGCGGTTGCCGGAAGCGGGTGTAACTAGCTCTGCGGCGGTTGCCGGTTGTTGATTCCAGGCATGGGGATTGCGCCCGGCCACCTGGCTGAGGTGTTCGCATATCCGTCCCATGGCCTGCTGGTGCTCTTCCGGACTCCGCCCCAGCGCGTGCGCCAGGGCATTTTCAAAAAGGGCATAGGCACAGGCGGGGACCAGCAGGTCGTAAAGAAATTCCATGGCCGTAGCCCCGTCCCGGCCGTCACCGTCCATTTTTTCCGGCGGTTCCGAGGCCGGCCAGTCCGGAGCAATTTCGCCTTTACGGGCCCGGTTCAGGGCGCAGCCTGCTTCGGCACCGGCGATCAGGGTCAGGCGGCTGCGGCCCTGCGCGATATCATCGGCCGCCTGGTTGATATACAGCTGGGGGCTGTTGCCGCTCATGGTACTGTAAAGCATTTTGCCCGGTGAAATATCCAGTTTTTCGGCCAGGCGGCCGCAAACATCGCGGTAGGTATGGGAGATAATATTGATGACTCGCAGGGTGTCGCAGTACCGGCCCAGATTTTCGCCCCGGGCATCGATCAGGGCCTGTCGGCCGGCCAGTGCCATCAGGCCCAGCGGGTCCAGTGGGGCGGTTTCCGTTGCGGACTGGGTATGTTGCGCGATGCCGACAATTACCGGTGTTTCCAATGCGTTCACAAGGCCCCCCGTTTTTTGTTGTCCGGAATGGTGATCTCGGTCTCCCGGGTATCGCGCACAGGCAGGGGCTGGCCGGTTAGCCGTTCGGCGGCGAACAGGGCTGCGCCCACGGCGCCGGTCACCTGGGGATCGATAAGATCCATTTTTTTCAGTTCTACCCCCAGGGCCTTTTTCATGGCCTGAAAAACACCGATATTTTTGGCCACCCCCCCGGTAAAGGTAATGTCTTCCTCCAGAACAATACTTCGGGCCAGAGAGACCACCCGTTTGGTAAGAGCCTGATGCAACCCGCCCAGGATATCGTTTAAGGGATACCCCTCGTTGATCAGGGTGATTACTTCGGTTTCAGCGAAAACCACGCACTGGCTGGACAGTTTCACCGCCTGCCGGGCCTGCAGGGAACGCTCCCCCATCTCCGCCAGGGGAACGCCCAGGGTTTTGGACATGACCTCCAGAAACCTTCCCGTGCCCGAAGCACAGGCATCGTTGTAGACATACTTGACGATATTGCCGTACTCGTCCACTTTGATGGCTTTGGCGTCCTGCCCGCCGATATCAATGATCATTTTTACGGTGGGCAGCAGCCATTTGGCGGCTTTTCCGTGACAGGCGATTTCGGACTGGGTTTCGCCGGCGACAGCGATGCGGTCCTTGCCGTAGCCGGTACCCACAGTCAGAGCCACCTCCGCGGGAGTCCTCTGCGCCTGCTGCAGCACCCGGCTGATGACGGTTTCGGCGGCGACTTTGGGTTTGACCGTGGTGGGCACCACCGCGGTTCCCAGAATATTACTTCCGTCCATGATGACGGCTTTGGCGGTCATGGAGCCGATATCACATCCGCAGACAATCATTTTTTCGCGATCCTTGCAATTACCGTTGTTCCAGGTTTTCCCGGGCAAAAATGGCCGCGCCCAGGGCACCGATCAACTGGGGATCGGTTTTGATTTTGCGCAGTTTGATCCCCAGCAGGCGCTCCACATCCTTGCGGACGCCGGCATTTTTGGCCACCCCGCCGGTCAGGCACAGGTCGGGCTCCAGGCCCAGCCGGTTGGCCAGTATGGCAATTCTGTCCGCCATGGCCCGGTTGACCGCGGCCCCGATATCTTCCACCGACCAGTCTTCATGAATATGCCGGATGACTTCCTGCTGGACCCAGATGGTACAGGTGGCGGAAAAATGCAGTACTTCCCGGGATTTTTCGGAAAGGGCGCCGAGTTCCGGCAGCTCCACGTTGAGCAGTTCACTCATCACTTCCAGGAATCGTCCGGTTCCGGCGGCGCACTTGTCGTTGGTAACGAAATTGATGATGTCGCCGTTTTCGTCCAGCCGCATGGCTTTGCAGTCCTGACCGCCGATATCGATGACGGTGCGGATGTCCGGAACCAGCCAGTGGGCGCCTTTTCCGTGACAGGCGATTTCGGAAATGGATTCTTCCACAAAGGCGATGCGTTTTTTGCCGTAGCCGGTGCCAAAACAGCGGTCAATCTTGTCAAGGGCCAGGCCGGCCGTTTCCAGGGCGCGGTCCATAACCGCCCGGGCGGCTTCTTCGGGGCGGCCCTGAACGGGGTCCACTGCGCTGCCCGCAATTTTTTTGTTTTTCAGGATGACCACTTTGGCTGTCAGAGAACCGACATCGCAACCGGCAACGATCATAGCGCGTACTCCCTGTACGGGTGAGAAACTTCCCGCGGCGGCAGGAATCCGCCGGTTGGACCGGGATGGTCCGAAAGCACAAAAACGATTGATCTGGAGATGATTTTCAGCAGCATCAGGGTTAAATGATGTTTCGTACCGTAAGAAATTCCATCATCCGTTTTTCGCAGTTATCCCAGGAAGTGACCCGGTCGTCAAAGGCGTCGGCAAACAGCACATAGGTGGGCATGCCCGCGGCTTCCAGATCGGCGGCAAAGGGCTGAACCATGGACCAGGTGTTGCGGCAGCCCATGGTGCCGATATAGACCGTGCAGTCGGCCTGGTACAGCCGGCCCACATGCAGAGTGTCTTCCAGCCACTGGGTTTTTTCGTGGTAGGGGCCGACAATCTGTTTGACCATGGGCATGCGCGCCAGTTGATCGGCCAGGCCGTCGATAATGGCATCTTCACTGGACAGATCCATGCGATAGGTCTCTTCCGCAAATCCTTTGTCGTAGGGGCAGCCTTCGTTCCAGAAGTAGTCCAGGATGCTGCCCAGATGGGTAATGTTGTGGCGGTTTAAAAAATTCCAGAATTTCAGGCCCTGGGTGTAATGATCGATGTAGCAGGGCAGGATCCGGGCCGCTTCCGTCCCGGAAGGGGTTCCCGCCACCCCTTTGGCCAGGTTTTCCTTGGAAACGCGTACGATTTCTTCCAGCACCGGGGTGCCTTCGGCAAAGCCGCTGAAGGCCAGCTTGACCGCGTACAGGGCCACGGTGGAAAAACTGGGCACGGGCGAAGGTTTGTGCAGCATCAGGGTCATGATTTCATCCACCAGTTCATCCTGGCGCTGGATTTCTTTGACCACTTCCCGCAGAAAATCCCAGTCCAGTTTCCGGCCGGTCTGTTCTTCCATGAACTGGAGCATATTGCGGAAATCCTGGCGGTGATAGGCCCGGGAGCGTTCCCCGGTCAGCGTCGGCGGGCAGTCGTGGGCGTATATAGGAACCTTCTTGAGGGCCGAATAAAACTGAAAGGAGTTGGCGTTGGAGTCGCAGAAACCCGGGCTGTTGATAAGGACAAAGTCCGGTTCTTCGCCGGCTCCCGCCAGATAAGCACCCATAGCGCCCCGCTGTCCAGCGCAGGAGGTTTCGGTCATGCCCAGTTCCGTGCAGTAGTCGTAAAATTCGAAAATTCCCCGTTCCCAGAGAACATTGCCGAAAGCGGTCATCAATTCCATGTTCAGGGGCACACAGTTGAAGCCGCGAAGAATGCCCACCGGATAGCAGAAAGTGGTCAATACCAGTTTGCGCCCCTTTTCGTGGGCCTGGACGATGTCCTCCATCCAGCCGTAAATGGCATCAAACAGCAGGCGGCCGGTATCGCCCACCGAGGAGGCCAGGCCCAGCGGATCCTCCCAGTTGGGCAGGGCTTTCAAGACATAGGACAGCTCCTTGGGGGTAGCCGTCAGGGCGCGGCCGGCGGTTCGGAACATCCGCCGCAGCATCTCGTCGTAACCGTATTCCAGAAGTTCCGGTCGCATGGCCATCTCCTTATGTCGGCAACAAATGCTGTTTTGTACTTTCTGCTGCCGGGTGTTTCGACCCGGCAACAAAGGCTTTCCGGCCGGCGGTTCCGGTCAGCGCAGACGTCGCAAAAAGGCTTCCACCCGCATTTTGATCCGCCCGGTTTCCATCCGGGAGCCGTAATCCCGCTCCATATGGAGACAGGGCAGACCGGCGGCCTCAAATTCTTTAGCCAGAACACTGTTTTCCGAGCCGTGCAGATCACAGAAGCGAATGTTCTGCAAAATAATTCCTTCCACCTCAGCTTCCTGCGCTTTATTCATCATATAGTCCCGCCGGGCTTCATATTGACCGATCATCCGCGGACACTTGACATCATCCAGATATCCCCGGCTCAAGGCGGCCACCGGGTCGCCTTCCTCGCTGATCCGGTTTTCAAAGAAGCGGGAGCCGAAACAGAGCGTATCCGCCACCACCAGGCAGCCCTCCTCCTCGATGGATTGCACAAAATGGATATCATCGTTGACGCTGCCCACCAGCATAATGCGCTTTCCGGTCAGTCCTTCGGTGTTTTCCCGGAGTTCGGCCAGCAGGGCTTCCAGCAGGGGCTGATAGTCGTCTATCGGCATGCTGGCGGCGGCGATCATTACCGCCAGAGCGTCGGCTCCGGAAAGGGGTACCTGCTGCTGCCGCCGGAGCCGGTCCAGTTCTCTCATATTGTCCCGGACCGCATTGAAGCGACGGATGGAATCGCTCAGGGCTTCGTTGGTTACCTTTACGTTGAAATGGTTTTCCAGCGCCCGGATATGCTCCCGGAGTTCCTCTTCAAACCACTGGTGATTGAACGCCAGGGATTTGTGGGGGATCCCCAGCAGATGAAAAAAATCGGGCAGAATCCCCTGGTATTCTTCGGCGGCTTTTCGCCAGCAGTCATACATTCGGCGCATGGCATCGCAGCCGGTGGAGGTGATCAGGCCATCCAGCAGGCCGTATTTCCCTTCCCCGGCCATTTGCAGCATGCATTTGGGAAAACTGCAGATCACCGGACCGTAATAGGTGTCGCCGATGGTGGTCTCCTGGGCTTCATTGGCCCGCAGCCGCAACCCCAGCATGCCGGCGGCGTGGTAGATTTCTCCCAGAGGCAGAAAAGAGCAGTGGTAGCCGATAATTTTGCCCCCGGCCTGTTTGAATTCGGTCAAATAGCGGTTGTTAACGTCGGTGGCAACGGCCTTGAAGGTTTCCAGAGGGTTCATTTCGTTTCTCCGTTGCTGTTTCCCATCGCAAAGAGTCGGGACAGGGTGAATGCGGTGCTTTCCGGGGCATCTTCCAGGGAGGCTGTCAGCAAGTCACCAAGTCCCTGCAGAACAGTCGGCATGACGGCCGCCGCCAGGGGACGGAGCGCTTCCACCGCCTCCTGGACCAGGGACTCCGCTACCGCCGCCAGATCTTCTTCATCCACGGTCTTGACGATGCCGTTCAACCACTTTCCCAACTCGCCGGGTTGATGCTTGTGCATGGTCTGCACCAGATTCAGAATGGCGCTGAAGGACTCGGACAGATCGTAAGTGCTCAGAGAAGTGAGAGCGGTGGCCAGATTCTGCGCCAGTTCTTCTTCCGGAAGATCCAGCAGAAGTATCAGGGTTTCCCGGAAAGAGCGAAGCCGGGTATTGGCGGTGGCCGCACGATGGACGATGATTTCCCGGAGAAATTCCGGGTGGTCTGTCAGGGCCTGGCGCAGGCTTTTGCGGACGGTTGCTTTCAGTTCGGCGGAACCGGTTTCTTTCTTGCCAAAGGTTTTCGCATCCAGTTGCCCCAGAACATCCCGGACTTTATTGGTCAAGGCCGCTTCCAGCGCCGACGTTTTCCCGTCTCCCTGCAGGAGGTCGCCGATGTGGAGCATGCGTGTCAGTTCGTTTTTGTGCTGGAAAAATTCGCTCAGGATGTCGGCATCCAGAAGGTCGATAAGGCCGGCCAGAAACCCGGCGATAAAGTCGGGCGGGACGTCATGAAGATGACGCAGCAGACGGTTCAGCGTATCTCCCCCAAGATTGGCGGCGGCTACCGCGGCCGGCCCCAGAGAGGCCAGTTTCCCCAGGTGATGGTCCGTAAGTATTTCGGCCAGCGCTTCTCCCAGCAGGACCGCCTGCGCATGAGATCCCGCCACCGCCTCGTTCAGTTCTCCGAAGTCCAGTTGGGCCAGAAAGGCGTCGAGACCTTCTACCGCGCGCCGGGCCCGGGCTTCTTTGTCCGTCGGGGATTGTTCTTCTGCCCGGCGGTTTTTAAGCATCAGCCGGTTGGTCAGCAGTCGCCCCAGATCCGAAGCCGGGCTTTCCGTATCAATATGGCGGGTCAGGGAGTTGAGAAAGCCGGGCACCAGGCGCAAGGCCGCTCCGGCGTAAACCCGTTTCCAGAAGCCCTTGCCGGATTCTTCCTGCAGGATTTTGCGGACCAGGGTCACCAACTTTTGTTGTCGGTGGGGATTGGCCAGCAGTTTTAAAAGAATCCGCGCGACCAGGGCGTCGGCTTCCTGCTGCAGATGGGCCAGGGCATCGTCAGGGGGGGCGGGCGGTTTATTGTCCTTCGCAGACATAAAAATCCCTCCGTATGGCAGACCCACACATCGTCGGTGTCGGCCTGAGATGTTCCCGGTGCTTGTAGACGACTTTTTCTTAGGGCTCAGTTTTAATACTGGGCATTACTATACCCGGAACCGTCGGCACAGGTCAATATGTTTTGGGTTTTGGCCGGAATCGAGAGCACGCCTGCGCATCTTCAATCCGGGGCACGCAGATATCTTTACCCTGGAATCCCAACGTGTTACGGTTTTGGCACGGAAAAACAATTTTCTTCTCTTCTTTCCGGTTTGCTGTCGATTTTTGCAGATGACCTCCGGATCATTCAGCAAAACCAATGCATTACAGGTCAGGTCAGTGTCGATATGTTTTTTCGGGGTATGACGCTATTTCAAAATTTTTCATGAGAATTTTTGTCGTATCCGTTTCAGATAATATTTCAGGAAAAATGCGGAGGGTATAGTATCGAAAGATACATTTTGCGCGGATATTTTGTTCGAAAAATGCGTGGAATCAGTATTTTCAGAGACCGCAGGTGTCTCTATTCTGAGAACAATGATCGTTATGCAGGTATAAACTGCCCGGGAGGCGGGATGAGGGGAAAAGATTGCTTCACCGGCGCAAATTCGATATTTTCAATCCGAAACGGAGCGTTTCGATAAATATTATTTCACCGCGGAAACAACGTAGGGAAAGGAATCCTGCATGCGGTTGGTGTATGACCTTTGTATTGTCTGGGGATTTTTGATTTTTCATCTTCCCCAGTTCTGGCTGCTGTGGTTTCTGCATCTGCAGGAACCCGGCCCCGGTGGTATACAGGCGCTGCTGTTCAATATTTTTCTGTTTACCCTCTGGGCGGTGATACACAGCCTGATGGCCCGGGACGTTTTCAAAAATCTGGTGGCCCGGCTGATGGGCTCGGATTTTTACAAGCTGGTTTATATAACCATCGCCGGCCTGACCCAGTGCCTGCTGTTGTACTTCTGGCAGCCGCTGCGGGGGGAAATCTGGCACCTAGAAGGCGTCTGGTACTGGCTGCTCACTCTTGCCTTTCTGGGTACCATGGCCTTTGGGTTTTATGCCTGTCTGGTTCTGGACTATTTTGAGGTGCTGGGTCTGCGGGTGTTTCTGCGTCGCATGCGGGATGAGCCGGACCCGGAACCGCGGCTTTCTCTGCAGGGGCCGTATGCCTATTGCCGGCATCCGGTATATCTGGCGTCCCTCCTCTTTTTCTGGGTGGGGCCGGTAATGACGGTAAACCGCCTGGTATTTGCCATTTCAGGGACGGTGTATATTCTGATCGGCACCCGGCTGGAAGAGCGTAACGCGGTCAGGGAACTGGGCGAAGATTATGTGCGTTATCAGGAGAATGTGCCGATGATCCGGCCCCGGCTGACGCCCTGGCGTCCAGATAATGTTCGGGAAAAGAAACGCTAATGGCTGGTGTGTAAGGCTTGTTTTCGCCCGGGCAAGCTTCGCCCGTGGCACCCAGCGGCCTTCGTCATTCCGGCCAGTGGAGCGAAGCGGAGCGTGAGCCGGAATCCAGAATAAAACGGAAAACGCCTTCTTATTCTGGGTCCCGGATCGGGGTCCGGGACGACGGAAGAGGAGATGGAGCCCGGAGTGGCGGGTGGCACGGGGCAAAGGCCGACAGGCCTTGCCGGTGGGGTTTCAGCATTTACTCCTCAATATCCCGCACCCGCCCTCGGGTACGTTTTAACCTGCCCCGGCGCACTTTTTCATCAATGATTTTGTTTTTTGAGGCTGTTGACGGTTTGGTTGTTTTGCGGGGAGCGGGCGGGACGGCGGCTTTCCGGATGAGATTGGAAAGCCGGTCCAGGGCATCCTGACGGTTTTTCGCCTGTTCCCGGAACCGTTTGGCTTCAATGATCAGCACGCCCTTGTCCGTCATTTTTTTTCCGGACAGGCGCAGCAGCCGCCGGCGGACATCATCGGACAAAGAGGACGAGCTGGTCACATCAAAGTACAGTTGCACGGCGGACGACACTTTGTTGACATTTTGACCGCCCGGGCCTGACGCCCGGATGAACTTCAGGGAAATTTCGTTTTCATCAATGGCAATTTTGTCGGTGACCCGGATCATGACAGCGTAAATATTCTGTCTGCGGGCAGGCTGCTTTTGGGGACGCCCGGTTTCTCTTCGGCCGGATAGCCAATGGCAACAATGGCTTCCACGGTCATACGGTCCGGCAGGCCCAGAATGAAACGAATGTGTTCTTCCGACGTGGTGGCGTCATCGTATTGGCGGTTGCGAATCTGAATCCAGCAGCTTCCCAGCCCCAGAGAATGCGCGGTCAGGTGGGCGATAAGGGCGGCAATGGAACAGTCTTCCACCCAGACATCGGATTCGTCCGGTTCTCCGCAGACAACGACCCCCAACGGCGCGTTTTTCAGAAACCCGGCACCATGGGGCTTGGATTTTGCTAGGGATTCCAAGGTAGACGGAGACACAACAAAATAAAACCGCCAGGGGCGGATTTCCCGGGAGGAAGGCGACCGCAGCAGGGCCTCTCTTAGAACTTCGATTTTTTCCGGTTCAATGGCGCGGTCCGCATATTTGCGGATGCTGCGCCGGGTTCTGAGCAGATCGATCATCGTACCTCCTTCAGAAAATCAGCATAATCCGTAAATCCATGACATTGGTATTGGTGGGGCCGGTGATCAGCAGGCCGCCGGTTTTTTCAAAAAAGGAATAGGAATCGTTGTCAGCCAGATAGGTTGCCGGCGAAAGTCCTTTTTCCGCAGCCATTTGCGCGGTTCGGTGATGGACGAAGGCCCCGGCGGCGTCGGTGGGGCCGTCGGTCCCGTCGGTGCCGCCGCTCAGAATGACAATCGATTCCCGGCCGGCAATGGCCTCCACCGCGGCCAGGCAGAACTCCTGATTACGGCCGCCTTTGCCCTGGCCCTGGAGGGTGACCGTGGTTTCCCCGCCGGACAGAATACAGGCCGGTTTTGGTACGGGCCGGCCGGACAGCAGAATTTCTCTGGCGATGGCCGTGTGAAATCGGGCGGCTTCCCGGGTATCGCCTTCAATCAGCGTGGACAGGAGCATGGTGTTATAACCCAGATCCACAGCTTTTTTTTCAGCGGCCCCAACAGCCTGTCGGCTGTCGGCGCAGATAATGGTCCGGGTGTTGGTAAAGGCTTCGTCTTCAGGACCGGGTGTTTCCGGCCGGTCGCCTTTGCGCCCGGCGGTAATATGGGCGGTGACGGATGACGGCAGTTTTTCGGTCAGATCATATTTGTCGATAATATCCCGGCAGTCGGAAAAGGTCGTTTTATCCGGCACGGTGGGGCCGGAGGCGATGGTGGCCAGATCGTCGCCGATAACATCGGAAATGACCAGACAGAGCAGCGCGGCGGGATAGATGGCCCGGGCCAGCCGGCCCCCCTTGATAGCGGAAAGATGTTTGCGCAGGGTGTTGATTTCCCCGATGGAGGCGCCGCAGGCCAGCAGGGCCCGCATGGTTTCCTGTTTGTCCGCCAGGAGGAGGCCTTCCGCCGGCAGGGGCAGCAGGGCCGACCCCCCGCCGGAAATCAGGCAGATAACCAGATCGTCGGGTCCGGCGGCCTGGGCCAGATCCATGATCCGCCGGGCGTTGCGTTGTCCGCTTTCATCCGGCAGGGGGTGGCCGCCTTCGGCCACGGTGATGGTCTGCAGGGGTTCGGTGTAGCCGTACTTGACGGAAATCAGGCCGCCGGTGATCCGGCCGTCCAGAATTTCTTCCAGGGCGGCCCCCATCCGGGCGGAGGCTTTGCCGGCGCCGATTACGTAAATATGCTTTTTGGCGGCCAGATCATAGACGGCGTCGTCCACGATCAACTGATCGTTTTCCCGGCGACAGCGGCGGTGGACGGCAGGCCGGGGGTCGACCGCCTGCAGACCGGACAGGAAGATGGATCGGGCTTCTTCGATGACCGCCGCTAACGATTTGTCTGCCGGATGCATGGGATTCTCGATTTATGGCATATTGGTTATCACCCGGTTCCAGCCTAGCCCGCCGGTCCGGACCAAGTCAACCGAAAAAAGACGGTATCCGGCGGTTCGGAATGATTTTCCACAAATGCTGTTGACTTTCCGGGGTTCGCATTTTATTGTAATAAAACCCGAATTGAGCGATTTTTACCTTTTTCAACCGAGCAGAAGGCTGTGGAGGCGACCATGAGCATAGAAACGGCATTACAGGAAGGCCGGACACATCTTTCCGAATACGAAGCCAAAGCAGTGCTGGCATCCTATAACATTCCCGTGACCCGGGAAACACTGGTGTCCGACGCGGCGGATCTGGCAGCCGCTACTGCCGACATCGGCTTTCCCCTGGTGATGAAGGGCTGTGCCCCGGATATTTTGCACAAAACCGAAAGAAATCTGGTACAGACCGATATTCGCAGCGAGGAGGAGGCCCGGGCGGCCTTTGACGCCATTGCGGCCAACATGAACGGCAGCGGCGGGCAAGTGCTGGTACAGGAGATGGTCTCCGGCCGGCGGGAGCTGGTGGCGGGCATGATCCGGGACCCGCAGTTCGGCCCCTGTGTCATGTTCGGTATCGGCGGAATTTTTACGGAGATACTGGAAGATGTCTGCTTCCGGGTGGCCCCCCTGACGCGGGATGACGCGGAGGCGCTTATGGACGGCATCCGCGGCAAAAAGATACTGGAGGCGGTGCGGGGGATGTCGGCGGTGGACCGGGACGTTCTGGCGGACATTTTGGTCGCCGTGGGACAGATTGGCCTGGATCACGAGGCCGTGAAAGAGATTGATATCAATCCCCTCAAGATATCCCAAGGCCGGCCCATAGCCGTCGACGCTTTGATCGTGCTGGCGCAGCAGTAATTTTCGTTTTTACCGGTTGCCCTTTTGACATCTATAGCACCGACGCAGTCGTGCCCAAGCTCTTACAAACGGCCTGCAGGCAACGGGGAACGGTAGGGTATACCGGCAATCCGGCGACGATAAGGGCTTTTTCGTGCTGGTGGCGCAATTCTTCCAAAATGGTATTGTGAAAAACGATGTAGACCGGTTTATCAATGGTCTGCAAGCCCTCGATCAAATGTTTTACCATAAAATTCGAAATGTGTTCCGCTTTATCCGTAATAAAGGCAAGGTATTCCAGGGCGCAGCTCAGGATATAAGCGTCCATGGACGGCTCCCGGCCGATAATGTCGAACATTTCCGTAAAGCGATGCGGTTGGAAAAACTGGGCGGCCATATCCAGGGGGTTGCCCAGGCTGGTGCCGGGGGCGTCGATGTACCGGCGGAGGCATTCGGTGGTTTCCGGGCCGAAGGGAGGCATTTCAAACCCCGCCCGGGTGAGCAGATCGGTGGAAAACACCCCGAATCCGCCGGAGATGGATAAAAACCCCATGCGGTTGCCTGCCGGCGGAGCGCTGAGGGCCAACAGCATGGCCACATCCAGCAGTTCCTCCATGTCGCTGACCCGGATGCCCCCGCCTTGGTCAATCATGGCGGTCCAGACTTTACCGGCCCCGGCCATGGCGCCGGTGTGAGAAGAGACCGCGGTCAGACCGCGGGAGGTGGCCCCGCCTTTCAAAACGATCAGGGGTTTGCGAGCGGCAGCCGCCTGAAGGGCCTCTCGCAGGGCTTCCGGGCGCCGGGTACCTTCGATATACAGACAGATGACCCGGGTCTGCTCGTCATGGCTCAGATAGTGCAGCAACTCCGGCGGCCCCAAGTCGCATTCGTTGCCGTAACTCACAACCTTGGAAAGGCCGATTCCCTTTTCTGCGGCCGCCATGATGGTACTGATGGCGATGCCGCCGCTCTGGGAGATGAGGGCGATCTTGCCCCCGGTCAGAGCCGGCATGTCCGGGCGGATGGTCAGGCCGGTAGCCGGGCAGTAAAACCCCATACAGTTGGGGCCGGCCACCCGGATGCCGTTTTCCCGGGCAATAGCGATGACTTCTTCTTCCAGGGCCAGCCCTTCGGCGGTTCCGGATTCCCGAAAACCGGAACTGAATATGGCCACCCCTTTGACCCCCTTGGCAGCGCAGTCGGCCATAACCTGCGGTACGGCTTTGGCCGGAACACAGATAATGACCACGTCAACCGGTCCGGGGATGGCGGTCAGGCTGGGATAGGTTTCAAAATCGGTCATGATTTTGGTGGGGTGAACGGCATATTGCTCCCCCTGAAAGCCCGAATCCCGGTAACCCATTAAAAAGGCCATGCCCATGTTTTCTATCCGGTCGGCCACGCCGACCACGGCCATGGCACGGGCATGAAAAATGCTGTCCAGCTGATCAACCAGTTTGTCGGTCATGGTGAGGTGCTCCTCATATATAAGGTTCCAAACATAGCTTTTACAGGCAAGACTGTCAAACAGATTTTCTGAAATCAATATTCAGGGTGCCCCCCACCAGGCTACAGTCGGAAAAAAATTCGGATAGCGGTTATACGAATCTCAAGATTGGCGGATGGCTGGTATGAGGAAACTTTGACGTTTCCAGACCCGCTATGATCTCTTGGACTCCGATCTTCTTTAAATCCTTTACTGACATTTTTTTTCCTGCTACTGTATTTTTATTGCTGTATCATCGATAATTGTTGCCCCAAACATTTCCTTGCCGTTTTGGGGAAAGCTGTTTTTTTCTTACTGCAAATTGTCGAACTCGGTTAAAAATTCTGAATTTTATATGTGATATAAGATTTTAATCATGCGGGAACCATGAAACCGCTTTTCAAAAAAATATCTTACACTTTTTTATTCCTGGTCTCGGGAACTTTGCTCAATTACTTGTTGCAATTAGTACTGGCCAAATTTATGGGCACGAACCTGTTTGGTATTTACACTTACATCTATACCTGGTTAATGGTAGTACTATTGGTGCCCAAAATGGGGTTTGATACCGCCTCCCTGAAATTTATACCGGAATATCTGAGCCAAAAGCAATGGCCGGCCTTACGCGGCATACTTACGGTAAGCACTGGCCTGTCGGCGGCGGTTGCTATCTTTTTAACCATAGTTGTCCTGATTGTGACAAAATCTCTACCAGGTTTATTTTCAGCCGATACACGCATAATGATCGTCTTATTTGGCGTTTCTCTTACGCCAATGGTGCTGTTAAGAATTTATCAGGCGCAACTTCAGGCTTTCCAAAACCCCGTGCAATCCATGTTTGCGGCTTCATTATTGGTTCCTATCATTCATCTTCTTTTTGTATCTTCATGGTACTGTTTTGGGGGCCGGGTGACCGGTGTCATTGCTGTTATCGGCCTTATCGTAAGTTCAAGCAGTGCGTGTTTATATCTTCGCTACAACCTCGAGGGAAAAATTCGCGGAATATATACCGGCCATATTGCGAAAATTCACGGACGCCATTGGTTTTCCACCATCTGGCCGCTTTCCTTGCTTTCCTCTCTTACTTTTCTCTTACAGCGGATTGATATACTCGTACTGGGATTATTTGAGAAACCGGGCACTATCGCCATTTACAGCATAAGTTCACTTATTGCTACAACGATAACTTTTGCTCTGCAAGCCAACAATACAGTTGTTGTCCCTCAAATCTCCAGTTTTTACCATGGAGGGGAAAAAACGCAAATGCAGAAAAAATTGAGAGAATCCATGCTGTATTTGACCTGTTTCACAATCCCTTTTTATATTCTTCTTTTAGGTGCGGCGAAAATGCTTTTGAGCTGGTTTGGAGAAGAATACCAACAAGGCATATACGTCGTCATCATTCTTGCTACAGCCCAACTTTTCAACTCCTTTTGCGGACCGGTGGGCTTCATTATGAATGTAACCAAATACCAGCGAAAAGCGGTCACCATAATATTTTCCGCCCTGCTTTTATGTGTTTTACTCAATCTTGTCTTCATACCCCTGGCGGGAATGGAGGGGGCTGCAGCAGCTACTGCGGCAACCATTGTCCTCTGGAATTTTTGGATGCTCTTGTTCATCCGAAGGCATTTGAACATCGACCCTTCGATTAGAAATCTTTTCGGGAAAAAACATGCACCCTGATTTTTTTATTGTTGGAGCCCCCAAGTGCGGGACAACGGCCATGTCAGTATATTTACGGGCACATCCGAATATATTTATGACCTACCCGAAAGAACCCCATTATTTTGCCCGTGATCTTCACTATCATACGGCTACTGATTCTTTAGACGATTATTTGTCACTGTTCAAAAAAGCAAATCCCAGCGTACATAAAACGGCTGGAGAAGCCTCGGTCTGGTATCTGTTTTCTGATGTGGCTTTGGAAAATATTTATCAGTTCAATTCCGCAGCCAAACTGATCGTGATGTTGCGCAATCCGGTGGAGATGTTTGCGTCCCTGCACGCGCAAATGCTCTACAGCTGTTACGAAAATGAACTTGATCCGGAAATCGCCTGGCAGAAACAGACGATGCGCGCCGCTGGAAAAATGATTCCCCGACGTTGTCCGGAACCCAAGGTATTGCAATATAAAGCCATTGTAAGTTTGGGCCAACAAATGCAAAAACTTTACAACTTTTACCCTTCCTCTCAGGTTTTACCGATTGTCTTTGATGATTTTACACAAAACCCGGCATATGCGTACAAACGCACTCTGAATTTTCTGGGCATAGAAAAATATTACGCGCAGACATTTACGCCGGTTAATGAGCGCCGACAGCATCGTATTCAGTGGCTTGGTGGTCTGCTGGAAAATCCGCCGAACTGGATTCGTCTTCTTGCAAAAAAAAGCCGGCAACACCTGGACGTAAGCTGGGGACGGATCGCTGATGTTATCAGAGCGGCCAATTCCGAAAAAACGAAATTTCCGCCCCTTTCAGTACCGTTTCAAAAATTGATCGTTGCAGAAATGGAAAATGACATAAACATTCTGTCAGAACTTTTGGGCCGTGATCTGACTTGCTGGCTTGAGATTAAACCTCCTTCGAATCAGGAGGTAAGTTGAACTACCAACCCTTGGCGCAGGCGGAAAAAATGAAATCTCTGATTAAAAACGATCGGCTGGTTATTTCTCTTCTTGTCTTATACGTTAGCGTAATGATTCCGATCAATATAGCAGGCCAAGGCTATTTACCCATAGATGATGCCCTCAGGCATTCCGCGAAAGTCGTTTCCGAAAAAAATTGGGATGAAATAATTGTCATTCGGGATTATATAAAAATAGACAGCCATATCGGATGGCACTATATCCTTGGCACAGCAAAAAATCTCTTCAACGTAAAGATGCGTTCTCTCGCCATGTTCTCTGTTGTATTTTTTTTCGTATTGTTTTCTCTGATACCCATCATCTATCTGAAACGTCCGGAAGCATGGATAATGGCCCTGCTGGCTTTTTCATCCCTTGACTGGCTACCTTTCAGTCGCTTATTTTTGGGCCGCCCCTGCATTGCTACAATGTCTTGGATTCTTTTGCTTTCTTTTTCCTGGAAAGAATTAAGTCTCCCAAAAACACCATTATCTACTTATTTTGTTCTTTTTGCTTATACGACAGTTGTGGTTTTCGTTCAAAGTGCCTGGCCGATTCTGGGTATTCCCGTTATCGGTTTTTTATTCGCAAAAGAATACCGGGCCGCCGCCAAACTGACCGCTATCATTGGGGGCTCACTTCTGGCGGGGGCAGCCCTAACCGGTCATGCGGTTGCTTTTATTACTCAAAACTTTCACCATGTTTATTCCGCACTATTTGAGGTACCGAAAAGTATAGCGGTAAATGAATTACAGGGATACAACGGCGCGCCTCTTATAATTTTTCTAGTTGTTAGTATTATCCTGTACAAACTCATACGCAATGAATTTCATTTCGAAATTCTCCATAATCCGGTTTTTATTATAGCATTATTAAGTTATATCTTTCAGTTCCAATCGGCCAGGATATGGACCGATATCGGGTTTCCCGCCCTGTGCGTCTGGTTGGCTACTGAATTTATAGATATTTGTAAAAATTTACAACTAACCGCTCAAAAACGCCTGATCCTGGCTGTTGTCGTAATACTCACATTCTATTTACAAACAACCAATGACTATCAGGAACGGTGGAGTAAAGGCAGGAAATACCATTTACTTTCCTACAATACTCCTTCGGAACAGGCCTGGCTGCCGGAGCCCGGCGGGATCATCTATAATTCCCACATGGATATATTCTTTAAAGGTTTTTACAGCAATCCGAATGCTGATTGGAAATATATTCTGGGATTTGAACCAGCGTGGATGAAAAAAGAAGATCTTGAAGTATATGCAGCCATGGTTACAACCAAAAATATAAAAAGTATGAAGCCCTGGATAGAAAAAATGACACCCAAAGACAGATTGGTTCTCCGATATCATGCAAGGGGGGAGCCTGCCCTGCCTCAACTTGAATGGCGACATATGTCTGACGGTTTATGGATCGGCAAAAAGTTAAACTGTCAGGGACATGTTATAAGCCCGGCAAAAACAGTCAAAAACCGGGACAAAGAACTTTGCCCTGCCCCTCAATAAGATCCATCCGCATCGGGTTCAATCATCTGATATCCGGATAAAAACAAACTGGTTATTACCCAATCCGTTGGTCGTCTTGATATTTTTAAGCCAAAACCGTCTGTCATGCAGGAAGCGAAAAACATCTTCAACTTTAGCAACTTCAAAGGGAAAGCCGCCGATCCAGTCAAACCAGTCGTGCATGATGGACATACCCCTGTTTTTTTTATAGAAAGAAAACATATTCTCCCGGCTGACCACAGACGCCAGGCAGGCGATCCCCATAAAACAGGGGATAAAAATACAGGAAACCGTTATTCTGCCCGCCATTCCCGAACAATAGGTTTTTTTAACCCCTCTCCAAAACTGTGATTTTTTGCCTTGATCGTTATAGAGGGCGAAAAAAAAAAGGCCGTTTTTCTTAACCAGGGACGCGGCGTTATCAATGGCAGACCACATGTCTCCTGTGTGATGCAAAACCCCCCAGGAATAAACAAGGTCATATTTATTGAGCGTTTGCAGATAATTTTCATCAAGAATAGAGCCTTCTTCAATGATCCAATGGGCATCATCCGGATGATATCGCCAGCGAAGCGACCGGGTACAGGCAACAGAGACCGGATCATAATCAAAGGAATGGACCCGGGCGCCAAGATTGCGCGCCGCCAATGAAAACAATCCACTTCCAGAGCCAATATCCAGAACAGATTTACCGTTTAAATGATCGACCGCCAACATTTCTTTTATTGACGCTTCGGCTATCCGAATCCTTTCCGTTGTCAGAGCCGACAAAAACCGCTGCCAGTTCTTACCGAACTGGAAGCGCTCTCCTTTTGCCACTTCTGTTTCAAACCCGCCCATTTTTCTTTTTATGCCGATTCGGAATAATCGCTGCCGTAGTAGTAATTGCCGTAATATTTGTAATAATAATGACGCTCCTCTTTATCGTCCACGGCATTGACAATATACCCCATAATGGGAACATTGATTTGCTGCATCATGGATTCCAGGCGGCGCAACGAATCATAGGTGGAGACCTTGGAACGAATGACGATCAATGTCTGGTCCACGGTTTTCGCGATCAAATTGGCATCGGTGACATTCAGGATCGGTGATGAATCAATAAAAATAACATCATAGCGATCGCTGATTTCTTCCAGCAATTTTTTCAAGCGCGCTGAAGTCAAGAGTTCGGAAGGGTTCGGGGGAACAGGGCCGGCTGGAATAACAAACAGGCCGGGCATCTCCGCTATGGGCTGCTGGGGCGTAATCTCGGTCTCCTTGCCCGCCAAGTAACTGCTTAACCCGGTTTCATTGCTCAAATTATATATCCGATGTATTCGGGGGCGGCGCATATCCCCGTCAATCAACAGCACCCGGCGGTCGGACAGGGCAAAAGTGATGGCCAGATTAACCGAGGTGACGGTTTTGCCGGTACTCTGGGTCATACTGGAAATCAGGATGGTAGTTTTGGCCGCCTGATCATCCGCGGACAGCAGCAAAACCGTCCGAATTGTCTTATAGGTTTCGGAGATAGTTGATTTGGGAGCCTGCTCCACAATATTTTCAATTTTGTGGTCTGTATCTTTCAACAGGGGCACCATCCCCACCACCGGATACCCCAGGCGGAGCTCCGCATCTTCCGCGGTTTTGACGGTATTGTCCAGATATTCCAGGAAAAAAGCCAGGCCTGTTCCCAGCATAAGACTCACCAGAAAGCCCAGCAGCAAGCTCCTTTTGGGACGCTGGTTAATTGGAAAAGAAGGGGTGGTCGCTTCTTCCACCACCCAGACGTCCACAGGCTGGCTGGTATCAGTGGCATGATGTTCTTTCATCCGGCTGAGCAATCGCTGATACAAAAGCTTATTGACATCCACATCGCGTTTTAAAATTTCATATTTAATTAATTTTTCGCTCATTTGAGCGGCATTTTGCTTGGTTTTATCCAGAAGTTCCTCAATACTCCTGGCTTTTTCCCGGGCCAGCTCATATTTATTTTGAATCGACTGAATAACGCTTTCAATTTCTTCCTTCAGTTTGGCCTGCAGGGATTCCAGATCCCGTTTGGCCCGGATCATGCGGGGATGCTTTTCTCCGATCGACCTGGACAGACCGGCGATTTTCTGTTCCTGCTCATTGATCTTTTTTCGCAGATCCGCAACCGTATTTGTCTCGGCTACAACCGGCAGATTCAGGGCTTCTGACAGAGAGATTCGTCTGATTTCCTGGTAAAGCGACTCTATTTCACCAACTTCGGCCTGAGCCAGTGTCAGCCGCCGGCTCAATTCGGAAATTTTACCGGGAAACATGGCTTCCTGATCACCGACAGTGTAAATTCCCTGCTCATTTTTATAATGCTGGAGGGTTTTCTCGCTGGCCTGAAGTCTTTCCCGCTGAATGGCCGCCTTTTTTTCCATCCACTCCAGCGTTTCCGTGGTAGACTGGGTCCGCATTTCCAGTAGAAAATTCTTATAAGCCGCCGCTACCGTATTGACAATTTTCGCTGCAAAAGCGGGGCTGGTAGAGGTAAAAGAAACACTGACCACATTGCCTTCTTCCATAACCTTTTCCACCGAAATACCGGCGCTGACCATTCGGGCAAGATTTTCAATCCGCAACTCTTTTTTTTCTGCTTCGGTTAAAGGTGCAGCATCCTTTAAACTTTCGGGCGGTGGTTCCGGGCCAAGACCGGCCAGTTTCAAAGCAACTGCATAAAGATTTTTAAACCATCCAATCACCGGTCCCAGAAAAAAGCCCTGTTCCCGCTCCGGAAAATACTGGTGGTAAGTTTCATCCAGATTCAGTTCCTCAGTTACCTTGCGCCCCACTTTCCGACTTTTAATAATCTGGGTCTGCGTGGACAAAAACCCAGGATCGTAACCAATATGATAGGCAGTCAGCAATTGCGGCGCGGTATTTCTTTCAATAAGCAGTTTGGCAGTGGCTTGATAGATGGGTACTCCGGAAAATGCCCGGATAAATATTAAGGGCAGACTGACAACAACTACCAGCAGAATCATATACTTTCTGCGCAGAAGGATCCGCCAGTAATCTTTTAAATGAATGTTTTGTTCAGGATATTCTTCTTGCACAAGATCTCCATAATAGTAATAAAGATTAAACTCCGGTCTTAAAAATAACTTTCCGGCACCACAATCACGTCATTGGGCCGAACCCGCATATCCAACCGAACCTCTTTAATCAGATGCTCTTTGCCCTCTTTTGTCCGAATAATTCTGATGCGGTTGGTCGCAGCCTTATCCGTGGCCCCGCCGGCCATGGTCAGCGCCTGAATGACCGTCAGCCCCTCTTCATGATTATACGGCCCGGGATCTTCTACTTGCCCGCTTACATAAAAAACATCTTTGGGCGGAATATAGATATTGTCACCGGCCACAATATCTATATTCTGGGAGGCCTGTCCCTTCTCCATAAGCTCTTTGAGGTTAACAACTAAGGCTGCCCGGGAACCAGCCAATACCAGCCGGTCACCTTCTTCTTCGGCTGCCCTCCGGTTCACGAAAGCCTGCCTGGCGGCATCCTTGGTTAGCCCCCCGGCTTGCGAAATCAGCTCCAAAAAAGTCGTATGCCCTTTTATCTCATAGACGCCGGGATGTTCCACCTCACCCAGAATGGTCACCGTACGGCTGCGGAATTCTTCCATAAAAATACTGACTTGCGGATTGACAATATATCCATCGGCCAACCGGACCTCCACCATCTCTCTTAGCTGGTTGAGACTGCGCTCCCCGGCCTGCACCTGGCCGATGAGGGGAAGAACAATCATACCGTCTCCACTGATCCGGACCGTTGTTGTCAAATCCGGATGATCATAAACGGATATGGTCAACACATCACCGGCTCCCAGAATATAGTCCTGGGCGGCAACGGGGGCGGGAAAGTTGACAGGCAACGACAAAATACATAAAAAATAAAGGGCAGGTAGAAGATAGGAACGATCTGGCATTATTGTTTTCATTTTCCCGTATATATCAAGGCATCACTGCCGCATTGAATTGCTGGTAAAAGTTTTTCGTTTTCACGATTCCGCAACAAGCAGAATAACTTTTTATTTTTTCGCAATTATCCCTTTATTGCAAGGATAAAACAGCATTCACCCATAAATTCCGCTTATTAAAGTACAAGACGTCGGGGCGTTTTGTCGGTGGATTTATAGGACGGCACGGAGGCATAAATCACTCTTGATAAAACACAAGACGTTGGGCCCCTTACGCCTTGTGATAAAAGCCGGACTATCGGTAAAGGCTGAGACGCACAAAAGCCGTATTATCCCTGTAATCATACTGCGGATAATTGGAAATGCGCTTCGTATAAATATAGGCCAAATCAACTGTCAGCCACTTTAACAAGTCGAACTTTAACATGGGGCTGAGGGCAAACGTTGTATCTTGCCGCTCTTTACGAGGGGTCGCATAAAAATTTTCATCCTCGTAGGTATCCACATAAATATTGGCCTGAAAGTCCAGATGAACTTTTGGCGTCAGATCATGAGACATCGAAAAACCGGCAAATTCAGTTAAAATATGCATACTGGAGTTGGCCGGCAGGTTATTCACTTTTAACCCACTATGATAAACCTCTTCCTCATAGCGACGATAGGCATTGAGAACAAACTTGGTCTTGCTGCTGAACTTATGATCCAGCAAAATCTCTGCCACCCAAGTGTCAGTATCGGGAAATACGGATTCCTCATAATCTCTTTTGCCGTAACCGGCTTTGAGCCGGCCAGCCGATTTTTCGGTAATCTGCCAGCGCAGGCCGCCGTAATATCGATTTTCCCGGCTGTCGGTATCTCTGGAATCATAATTGATATAATTTACATCACATTCCGCGAATAATGCCATCTTGGCTGTCAGATTGAAAAACCCATACAGGGAAAAGGAATTGTCCATGCGATCAGCGCCGTCATTCCGCCTGTCCGTGTAATTTACATAAAAATTGGAATAATCCAGGCGTAACTGTAATCGTTTGGTAAGATTCAATGTAGCCGTCACGTCAAAAAGATTGTTCCGATATTCGTCGTCAATAGTGAACTTACGGGCCCGCCGGTCGTTTTCGATAAGGATATCATGGGAATAGTTAAACTGGTCCATCAGACGCAGGGAAAATTTATTGCGGGTATTATAGCGAAAATAGGTATCCAGCCGGTGAGTGGTTATATTGTAATCATCGTGATCATCATAGAACTCAAATTGCGGACTGTACAGGAGATAGGCCTGGTACACTCTATCGGGATCCGGGAAAAACGGTCTGATCGAGAGTCCACCGGGCGACGCATTGGAAGTAATAATTTCCACCACCCGCTTGCAAGCGCCCGGAAATGCCGCCCATATGCCGGGCGTTAGATAGGTCGCCCAGACATCATCTTCATCTCCGGGCGTACGAAACATATTGTCTTTGTATACTTGTGTCAACCCCAGAAATCCATGCAGATTTCCGCATTTTTCATACACTTCTCCAAGGCATTCCTCCGGAAACCGGAAGGAAGGCGCCTGCACCTGTTCATACAGACAAACTTCCTCGCCCTCACCGGCTACCACGCGCACATCACTGGGGTTAACCAATATATTCGATTGTCCCAGGGATTTTCCGGGGTAGGCATTCAGCGTCACCCGACGGGTTTGACACGGAGCAATTTCACCAAGTTGCCATTTCACTTCAGACTTATCAAAAGAAGATTCTCCGGTGGTAATATCTGTAGTCACGGGCTCTCCGTCCAGACTGGCAGATTCAAAAATCATATCCGGACCTAATGTATTATACAACCGGACATTTCCCGCTGCTCCACTGCCCCGGTTGGTAACATAAATGGACCATTTTATTCGCTCCTCAGGAGAAACTACCCGGCAACAAGCCGGTGAAACCGTCAGATCCAACTCGGCCGTTTTGTCCAGAAGCGGCTGATAAGTGGTTGTCACCGTATGTTCCACCAGTGAATCTTTACCGGTGGACGCCCCATACTGCTTTTTTTGCGGATGTACGCGACAGGTGGCTGAAGCCGTGAGTTCGCCCGGTTTGCGGCATTTTTTCCGAAGGGGAAAAACCAATTCTCCACCTTCTGTTACAGCACCAAGGGACGATGACTTCGCATCAAAAATACAACTTATCCGGTCCGGCACATCAGCCACGACACGAGGTATAACTTTATTGAAACCGGACACCTGCGGTTCGCCCAGACAATGATAATTGGCAATATCAAGCGTCAACAGAAGATCGTCAAGCGGTGCCGCAGAACTTTTTTTCACTTTCACAGTAGCGGAATAATCCCTATATTCTTCAATACTTTCCGGCAGAGAAACCTCAAGATAAAGCGGCTGTTTCGCTGTGGGTGAAAAAGATGCTATCGGTAAAGGCAAAGACTGGCTCCATTGCCGAAACCGTTGATCTGTATCAGCCGGCAACGAAAGCGTAGCTTCTGTATTTCGGAGTTCACTCCCGGAGGAAGAGACATTTACCGGCGCAACGGTGTACCGAAGTTGCAGCTTTCCACCTTCCGGATAAGCCTGCCCACTTCCCCCCTTCCCTTGGAAAACATGATCAAGAAACCACAACTCCAGAACCAGGCTGCCCTTATTTCCTTTAGCTTCATGCCCATGGATTCTGCTGGATGGAACCGGCTGCCATTTCTGATTATTTTCTCCGTCCGACCCGTTTCCCATAATTCGATATTCCGCTGTACCGGCAATATATCGGAAATCACCTTGATACAGCTCGTCGTAAAAGACAGCGCCGGTCCATTCCCGATTCAAACCGGAAGCCATATCATAGGTATTGGTAATGGTCAGGTAATCCGGTTGGTTGGAATCGACCAGATTACGGGCTTCCCTCGTTTGGACCATGGTGAAAGACCCCGCATTGCCGGCCGAAAGCGAGTGGGGATGAATGGTCCGCGATTTATTGAGAATCAGCGACTGTCCCTGCCGGTTGTGGGCCCGGACTGCTGCTGTATTGATAAGAGGCCGGCCCTGTAAAACCGCTTCTTCGGAAAGTTTGCCATACACTCTCAGTCGGGCCTTATCCGCCTGATCCGGGCTGACGCTCCAGGTAATCGCGGTATGACCGGTCACGGCCACATTTCCGGCAGAACTGCTGATTGCTGGCCATGGTTCGGCAATCATCTGCGGCACCTGATGGGTAAGCGTAATATAGCCTTTAAAAGAAGCCGGATTGGGCACTGCCAGCGACCATTCGTACCCAATTTGTTCTCCGGGAGAAATGGCCGTATCCTCCAGATACTTTATTTTCACCGACAAACCGGTTCTCTCCGGCAGTCCAATCATAACATACTGCTGTGGTGCCTGAAATTCCATACCACAGGTGTCATCATAGGACGGAAGGAAAACAAGCGGTCCCGATTTTCGAGCGTCAACAGCCGAATCTGTCTGGAATTGCATATCAAACGAGAGTTCCAGAGATTGCCCGGGAAAAATCGTCTTGTCGGTGCGAAACACACCCGTCCGCGGTTCATAATGAAATTCAGCGCAGACACTACTTATGGCGACTGCAAACGCTTCCAAACCCGTATCCAGCCGGAAATCAACAGCCGGCCCGGCCCCGGTGTTTTCAATATCAACTATCACCCGCTGCTTCTGATTCCCGGTCAGTTCAATCGGCGCAGGAGAAACCGTATAGTGAATCACCGGCGATTCTACCCGCAGCGCAACGTCATAGGTCTTGGTGGTCTGACAGGCATAAAGCTCATCGGAATACAAATTAAGAAACAAATCCCGGCAGGCGGTCACCTTCAGGTCAAAACCATATCCGCAGGAGGCGACGTCAACAGGGGAAGGAGAAACAACCTCAGCATCAACGACGAGTCTCTGTTGCTCTTCATTAAAAAAGCACTCAACTTGATCGCCCCTTAAATTGCCGGTATAGGCCAGCCCGCTGCCCCAATCGGCCCCGAATTTCAAATCATATAAAGGTTGCTTATGATTGTTCCGAATATCCACGCGAAAACTGATAATATCGCCCACCACCGCTTCCGGATACTGGGTGGGGGAAACCGGTTTCCCATTGACGGCGACCATAGTCAGATGAGATTCGACAATATCTTCATTCGCCTGTGTCTGCTCAACCATTTTTTGTGCTGACGTCACAGCTTCATCTGTTTCCTCCGCGATGACCGAAGTCCCCGCCAAAAAGAAAAAAATGATCGCCGCGATTGCCCCCCACGCTCCAAAAGCACCCTTTGTTTTGATCATCATGTTATCTATTCTGAATTTTTTGCAGTTAGAATTACCCGGAAATTTTATGGGCGGCTGGGGCTGATAATTTTTCTGGGGTCTTTAAAGGCGTCACTGGGGCCGATATGAGACATCCCCAGAATAAGCCAGGCCGGTTGCGGCAGGGTCTGGCGGATAAAAAGGTGTCCGATCCCGCGCATTTGTTGTACTTCCGGCTGGTAAGCACTGACCACAGTAGCCGGAGGAATTTGCAGCCGCTGCACCACCTGCACCACAACCACTCGTTCCGCCTTGGCTGCAGATAACGCTTTCAATACCTCGGCCTTGGAATACCCCTGCCGCAACATGAACTGCCCGGCGTCAACAATGCGCTCAATATCCATGTTTTTCTGCACCAGCAGAATAAATATCTCCCTGGCGGAAATTCCATTGGCGTTTAAAGCCTCTAAAGCGGTTCCAAAATACAGCGGACTCTGCACCATCTGCAGAATAACCGTTTCCCGGACAATTCCGGCTGCAAGCAAGGCGCTCACCAACTCGTTCTGCGAAACCCCGCTGTTTACCGCATTCCTGATAATAACCGGCAGCGGTACCTGCTTTTCGAGCAAAAAACGAACGGCCACATTGACATCTCCTTCAGCAAAAGCAGCGCCGGCCAGAGAATCGTCCCCGTTCTGCGACCAGTTTTCGGAAGCAATGACGGGATACCCCGCAATTGCCAGAAAAACCAACAGAATAACCCCGACTACAATTTTTTTACCCATTACTTTCATTACACTGGTCCCCGCAACAAAATTTTATCAAAAGTTTCCCCCACACCCGAAGACAAGCTCTATCCTGAAATATTATTTTTTTTTAAATATCAATATCAATCCGAAAGATCAATAAAATAATAATATGACTGAAAAAAATTTTATTTTTCCATATTATCAGGTTTTTTTCAAAAAAACAACATTTGAAGCTATTGATTATTAAACGCTGAATCGGAGTCAAATCAACTCGTCTGCATATCGACAGCAAAGCAGCTCTGACGCACTTGAGCGGGAAAAGGTTTCACCTGCCGCCATACTGTGAGGCCTGTTTCGTAAACAAATCCGCATAATACCCGTTTTTTTCCATCAACATCCCGTGGCTGCCCTGCTCCACCAACCGGCCATCTTTGAGCACCAGAATCCGATCCGCCATGCGAACGGTGGAAAAACGGTGGCTGATCAAAAGGGCACTGTTCTTGTCCATTAAATTCCGAAACTGCCCGAACACAGCGTATTCGGTACCGGCATCCAGACTGCTGGTCGGCTCATCCAGCACAATCAAACGGGAATCGCGAATAAAAGCCCGGGCCAGAGCGATCATCTGCCATTGGCCGATACTGAGCTCCACCCCTTCTGCGAACATCTTTCCCAACACCGTCTGATACTGGTGCGGCAACGATTCGATCACCGTGTCCACGCCCGCCTCCCTGGCCGCCTTTCGAACCGCCTCGGTGCCGGGAACCGCTCTGCTGATATTTCCAAACCCGATATTGTCCTCCACAGTTAAATGATAACGGGCAAAATCCTGAAAAATAACACTGATCGTTTTTCGAAGCGCAGCTACGTCAAAACGGTCAAGGGAAATATGTTCCATGGTGATTTGACCCCGGTCCGGATCATAGAGCCTGCACAGTAATTTGGCCAGGGTCGTCTTACCGGAGCCATTGCCACCCACCAAGGCCACCACTTCTCCGGGGGCGATCGTAAAGGATACATCTTTTAGCACACTTTTCCCGGTGCCGGGATATCCAAACCATACCCCGTCAAACGCCACCCCCTCTCGTGCCGGAGCGGGAATAAACAAAGGCTCCGCAGGGTTTTTGACCTGCGGCTCAAAATCCAGGAAATCGTAAAAATAGGATATAAACAGGTTGTTTTCATACAAATCCGCCAGCCCTCGCAACATCTGGCGTAAATATTCCAGCCCCCGCTGAAAAGCCTGAAAAAACATGACCATATCACCCAGCGTAATCACCCTGAGTACAGCCTGATAAGCGATAAAGCCCAACGTACCAAAAACGGCCAGCGTCCCTGCGAATTGGACAATAAAATCGGCCAGAGCTCTTCGCCTGGAAATGGCCAGCTTTTCCCCTCGCAGTTGGCTGCGCAACCGGCTGAATCGCCCAGAGACTTCTTCACCAATGCCAAACAGGCGAACTTCCTTGGCATGCGCATAGCCGGTTAAGATAAAACTATAATACATGATCCGGCGTTCGTCCGGAGTTTTCTCCCGCTGCCAGTGAAACATAATCCGGGAATATTTTACACGAACCAGAATGCCCGGGGCCGCGGCCAGAAAAAGGACCAAAGCCACAGACCAGTGAAAAGACAACAGCAACCCGGCCATGGCCGCCAGAGATATGCTGCTCTGCCCCAGTCCCATTAAATTGTTAACGATCCGGGTGGGCCGGAAGGGACCTTCCCGCTGCGCCCGATGCAGGGTGTCATGATATTCGGAATTTTCATAATAATCCAGGTCCACGGCGATCGACTTGTCGTGCAAAATATCATACATCCGGTCACTGACGGTCAAACTGAGATCTTCCTGAACCAGACCGGAAACTTCCCGGACAATGGCCTGCAGCAAGGCCACCAGGCCGGCCAGAAAAATATAGAACCAGACCATCCGCAAGGCGGCCAGGGGATCCGGCGCCTCCACCGCGGCGGAAACGCCGTCAATAATCAGCTTCATCAAATACAGCGCGGCCAGGGGAATGATCCCTTGCAGGGCCACCAATACAACCGATCCTACCACCCGGCCGGCTCCGGCCTGCCAGACAAACCGAATCGCCCGGTCCAGCCGGATGGCGTGACGAATTTTTTCCCGTAATTGTTTCACAAATATCAGCAATCTTGAAAAAAGTGGTTGAGCTGCGGCTCGCTTCTCGCAATCTCTGGAAAATTGTTTGTCAGAAAAAGGGTTTTAAAGTATACCAATACGCAAACATAAAGTAAAATAACTCATTTTTTCGGCCCCACCCGCCACTCCAACGCATTCATTTTGCCTTCAATGCCATACAATAAAAAGAGCATACACTGGGTTACCCGAACCTCAGAACTGTAATCGAAAAAAATAATAAGGGGAGTATCGTATGGAAAACGATAATCAGCAAAAAAGCCGGCACACCTTTATCTTCTCCAGAGGCCCCCTGGATGATACCTGCCCATTGAGTTGCGGCTTTTTTTCAAGGTGTTGATGCCGAAAGTTACGCAGCCAAAGAATTCGCACTGCAAAAGGCGTTTTCCCATATCCAGTTTCATCCGGGAACCAATACGCCGGATATCTGCGGCGCCAAGGGGGTGGCGCACGACCCCCGGCAACGGGGCGATTTGTTTGGCTGTTTAGGGGCCGGGGGGAAAGGCGCCTTCTTCTGATCTGCGAAACAACCGAAATATGCTATTTCCGCCAGAACACGGGGAAACTGCTGCCCGTCCTCATTCCCGAGGATCCCTTCGAAAATATTCACTATGTGGACAAATCTTTTTTTACTCGGAAGATCGGAGGGCATCCCGTAAACGCTTCTCGCGGGTATCATCCCAGTATCCACAGTCCAGATGCAGATAAACGGTTGTATAGGGCAACTGCGTTTCGGATTTAAGTACCAGAATTTTGTAATCAGCCGCCTCGGCCTCGATCATCTTGACAATATCCTTCTCCAGTGCTGCTTTTGTCTTTATTTTGGCCTCATTGAGTTGACACCAGATTTCCTGATATATATCGTCAATACCAATGGCATCACGATCCGGAATCTTTTCAAGTTCCGAACTGATCCAGGCCGTAGCCCCGATATGGCCTGCCTTGTCCATGCTCGATATTACATAGTCCAGCACCGAAGTAAGCGGTTTGTCGGTTGCGATAATTTCTACGCCCCGGGTATGCGTAGCCGGGTAGGCAGCATCCGTAATAACAATCCAGTTGTTCTTTCCCATGACAGGCAACCTGTAATTCAATTTTTTGTTCCACGAAAGCTTATATTCGGGCGTTGCACAACCACAAAACACCAAAGCCGCAAAAACCAGACATACCGGAATTGCACCTCGCTTTCGATCTCTCATACCCAACCTCCTGTTCAAAAATGTTTTACGAAATCCCCGGCAAAAGCACTCTTTCAAAAAAACAACGACAAACTACCACAGTTCATCCAATAATTACACAAAAAACTGTTCAATAACCGGCGCCAGGAAAGACATGAGAAATTCCGGGCTACTTGTCTTTCAGGCGCCACACCCCGTCCCACCCGATCTCCGGAGGATTGGCGACAAACGCCCGGCACCGCCGCAAATACATCTTACTTGGCCCATCATCCTCATGCAGCGAGACCGCCTCCGCAAAGGCATCAATGGCGGCCCGATACTCTCCGGCCCGGTATAACGCCAAACCTGAATTATATATGTTTATCAACCTCCGGGTCTCTTTGTCAACTTCCCCCTCCCTGGCAATAACTTCGTACACGCGGACGGGTGCCGCCTTGCCGAGGACCCGGATAATGTCCAGCTCTCTGACAACCATTCTGCCCCGGACATGCGCCTCTACAAACTCACTTATCATCACCCGGGTCTCATAGACTTTATTGGCCGATTCAAGACGGGAAGCGAGGTTCACAGAATCTCCCATAATGGTATAATCCATCCTGGCGTGCGATCCCATATTCCCGACAATCATCGCGCCGGTGTTCACACCGATTCTTATGGAAAAAAGCGGTTTCCCTTCGGCCTGCCACCTGGGATGCAATTCGTTTTTGATACAGTCTATGGAATCAACAGCGGCGCAACACGCCCGGTAGGCATGATCCGCCTGCTCAACCGGGGCATTCCAGAAAGCCATGATTCCGTCCCCCTGATATTTATCCAGGGTTCCCTCATGTTGAAAAATAATACCGGTCATGGCGTCCAGGTAATCATTCAACATGCCCACCAGTTCTTCCGGCCGGGATTGTTCACTGATTGCCGTGAAACCGGCGACGTCACTGAAAAACGCCGTCATGATCCGGCGCTCTCCCCCCAGGCGCAACAAGCCCGGATCGTTCATTACCTGCTTCACGATTGACGGTGTGACATAGGTGGAAAACGCAGATCGCAGCTTCCGCTTTTCCCGGCGCTCGTGCATAATATTATAGGTAACGATCGTAAAAAAAGTCATCGCCACGGTAATGATCGGCTGCATGGTCGGGAGCCACATGCCGGCGCGGTTGAAGAAAAAACCACCGCCCCAGAAATAACCGCCGCCCAAAAGCAAAATAAAAGCGGCCCCTGCGAAAGGATGCATGCGATGTACCAAAAATGCGACCGGAACAGCACACCCTAATGTGATAAGGAAAATAAGCCACAAGGGAGACCGGTGAATGAACTGGCGGGTAATAATGGTATTCACCGCATTGACGTGCAGACCAACCATGGGATAACCGGTATTGAAAGGCATGGGACCATAATCATGGGTGCCGGAGGCCGTCAACCCCAAGTATAAAATCTTGTCTGCCAGGTTCAACGGAGACAAAGCCGTTTTGCGAGTGGACCCCTCGTAGGAAATCTCGATGGGCGTAAAGAAAAACAACGGCCGCCATTGATCCGGATCTTTGTTGCGCTTCACAATAAAACGCAAAAACGCCGTAGCATGCTGCATCTCCGCATCTCTGGGATCCGCTATGGCCAATTTTTTTTTGATTGCCTGATAGGAAAGCGCGGGGTCTTTTCGCAGTAAATTAAGAATGCTGGCATTATCGGCGACCTGATTCCAAACCCCTGCGATCATATCCCGCATCTCGGAATCATCTGAAGCAAATTCTTTTAAAAAATCGCTTTTCGATACCCGGCCCGCCGCCTGAGCCGTCTCGGCAAATTGTGCAATCATCAGTTGCATCCCCATCAGACAGGTCTCGGCTTCCCCCAGAAGTCGACGGCTTACTACCCGCTGCACGGCCTCATCATAACCCCTTCCCATAAGTGCATCCGGTCTTCCGGCATAGGCGTGTATTGACTCTCGCAACATATCCTCGGCCCTGAACTTCAGTACGGCCGAAGCAGGTATATGGGTAAAAGTGTCAAGATAATCCCCCGTCCAGTTGACCATCATGCGCAAATAGTGGTCAACCGGCACTCTTATATCTACAGGGGCAGCCGTGCCTTCACCGTCCGGCAACCGCGCCTCAGGCAGAAGAATATGACTTCCCGGAAATATTTTCATCGCGGAAAGCGGGACATCGGCCAAAAGAGATATTCCCATAAGTCCTATCGACGGATAGAGTCTTCCGTTAAAGACAATAAACATGGGATACTTTCTCGCCGAACCGTCAATATCCTGAACCATCTGCGCAAACCCCACCCCTTCCGCTTGCTTTACCAGCTCCGGGATCGGTGGCTCCACCGCAAAAGCCCTTGCCAGACCGATCTCGGGCTTGGTAGCGGGCGCATAGGGAACGGAATATCTGTCGGCAAGGGCGAGTGAAGCCTTAGCCGCGTTTTTCATATTTTCCAGGCGGGTCCGGGTAAGCCGGTCAATTGCTTTTATGTCAGGGAAAAGCGCCGGTGTTTTGAAAGAAAACGTCTGCGCCAGAACGGTTGCAGCGGAAGAAAGCGCTTTTGCAAGATATTCATCCGGACTTTTTGCAAATTCGGCAAGCAGGTCATGCAAATCTCTTTTTTTCCCATCATCTCCGGCCATATCGGCCAGCTGCTGCATTTGATCCGGAGAAACACTGACGGCGCCCGGGTCCGGGAAAAAAAGGTCAAAGGTAATCAAAGACACGTCATACCTGCCCAGACAGCGAACAATTTCGGCATACACCTTCCGGGAAATCGGCCATCCCCCGGCAAGATTGATTGTCTGCGAATCAATATCCACTGTTCCCAGTCTGTCGGAAATGACCAGCGGCGGCCGGTGTCGAAAACGAAAATCCAGGATATTCAATTCGATCTGCCTAAAAAGAGCAACCCAGGAAAAAAGGACAGATACAACCAGACTGATTCCGATCGCAAGCATAATTCGGAAAAATACGGACCGCTTGCTTTCCGCTTTACCGGACAGCGACATCAGGTTCCGCATGGTCTTGAAAATCAATTTTTTTTTAAATCTCAAAAACTTCCCCCACCGGATACTGGGATCCGAAAAAAATAATGCCTGCGCTTGTTGTTGAAAATAAAAACGGTCGCCGACAAAACAGAAAAACCCCACCAACAAGATGAACTTGATCATATACGAAACCGCCTGGTCATTCAAGTTGGAAGCAACATTCCGTGGCGTTTTTCAGAGACTTTGCCATTCTCTCTTTCTCTATCAATTTCTTGACAATAAAAGACGATACAAATAAAATAAAACATATCTGTTTTACCAGTTGCTGAAAATGGACAGCTGTTTCCTTACTGAAAATCCATTGTGAACAACATTAAGGGGAAATTATGCCCGGGAAAAAAACAATCTTCATTCGCTTGGCCGCCTTTTTTCTGACTTACCTGTTGGCCTTTCAGCTGGCACCTCCGGCCGCAGCGCTGGAAGGATTCAAATTCATCATGCGAAAGGCCATACCCGTTCAAAATCCGGCATATCTTACTGCGCTGGGCAAACATCGGGGATATGTGGTTTACGACGACAGAAGTCACCAACTCGTTTTTCTCGATTCGGAGTTTAACAAAACGCAAACCGTTACCATATCCCAACCGCCCGATTATAAACCCAAAGAAGTCATCAGCCTGTCTTTTGACCCAACCCGTGAGCATATCGTTGTATTTGATGCCGGCAGCAGAGATATGCTTGTTTTCAACTCCAACGGCAATTTCGAGTACATGTTCAACATGACAATCAAATCACCGGATTACTTCGCCTTTTTCTCGAAGCCAACCAGTCTGGCCATCGATACGCAAGGTACGATTTATGTAACGGATTGTAAAGAAAATGACATAAAGGCCTTCACTCTTGACGGTACTTATCTTTTTTCCCTGCATCTTCCCCTGAACATTGAAGGAGAAAAGCCTGAATTCAGTGTTTCCGCGCTAACTGTGCTTGCCGATGGAACGGTTGCGGCGGTCGATTCCGAAGCCGGTCACATCGTACTCTTTTCCCGGGAAGGCCGGTTTGTTTCCGAGCGCTCACTGGAAGGAGATTATTCCGTTGTAAAAAAAATTGTGGCCTTAGACAGTGGTGAACTTCTGGGTATTGATTCGGCCCAGAGAATTTTTAAGTGGACCATAGGCGGTAAACAAATCGCGGGACTGGGTTCCAAGGGGTCCGGCCGCGGCCAGTTTACAGATATGTCTGACATCACCTGTGACAACGCGGGAAATATTGTAGCCATGGACAGGGAAGACAGAGACATCCAGATATTCGCCTTTGATTCACCCTCCCGTCTGCTTCCCGCTCAGACACAAATGCCCAAATATCACCTTCAATATGTATCCACCCAAACCGTTGCGGGCGAAGTGGTCGGCTTATTACCGGACGGTGTCATTGTCTTCCATCCGGACACCAAAACGATAACGCTGAAAGCGGGGAAAAAATCACAGGATTTCAAACACCAGGACATTAAGAAAATCACCACGGTTTACCGCAGCGATTCCACTCTTTATGCCTTTGATCGCTCAAGGGAAAAAATTTTCGCTTTCCAACTGCCGAATGCTTACTTTGCCTTTGAATGCGGGGAAGGAAAACTTGAAAACATTACCCGAATCCTTCCGGCTCCCGGAAATTCCCTTTTCTTTTCTGATTACGACGATACCAAAATTAAAGTTTTCAGCGAAGACGGCATAATGAGCACCAAATTCGGGGAAGAAGGAGATGTTCTTCCCGAAGAAATCGGATGCCTGCGTGATATTACCTGGCATAAGGAAAAACTTGCCGTGCTGGACAGCGAAAGAAATATGATCCATCTTTTTTCTTCCAACGGCAGTTTCATCCGAAACATAGAGATAAAGGTGCCTGCCTCGAACACGGAATTTTCCGCTGTGCAATCGGATCCCAACGGATTTCTGCTGCTGCTTGACAGTGAAAACGGGAAAATTGTGCTTTTAGATGACGAGGGGCACGTAACTTTCCAATTCGGAAGCCGGGGCGACCGTCAACAGGACTGGCAAGAGCCCGTCACTTTCATGCTCTGGCCGGACGGGACCCTGCGGGTTCTGGATAACGCCTCCTCCCCTCGCCTGCTGACCTACCGATTGCGCACACCCGGCATTTTAAGCCAGGCTGAACTTGCCATTGAAAGTAGCAACTGGGAAAAAGCAATGCGCCTTCTCAATCCCTTCCTGTCTCATGATTTCAAAGCTACACCCGATGATATCCGGGCCACGAGCCTGGCGCTGAGGGCTTATGCCAAATCAGCCGGCAAAGTGCCGGCGAAAGTGATGGCCGACAGAGCCAAAACAGCCATTCGCAGCATCATACAGAGCCAGAAAAATGCTGTTGACAAACGGCTTGTTCTGGCTGCCTGCTACAAGCAGGACAATCAGATTGAAGACGCAATTGCCGTTCTGAAGGCCGGGCAAAGAGAAAATCCGGATGAACCGCGTTACGCTGAAGTCATCGCGGACTACGCCAAAGATCTGGGCCGGCATGGAGAACTTACCTATTCCCTTTCTATCACTTCCTGCGAGGCGCCACCGATCATGGGCGCAATATACCAGACATATATGGACAATCCCGAAATTCAACTGGCCCTTACCAATGACGGCGGCAAAGCATCGCCGCCCTGCAAGGCGCTGTTTTTTGCAAAAGCCATCATGGACAACCCCACGGAAACGGATATCCCCCCCTTGAAGCCGTTTTCCGCGGAAGTATTCCCCATTAAGGCAACCCTCAACCGCAATGTACTGACCTATGTCGAAAATACCCGATTAGGGGCCCAGGTCCAGGTGATCATGGACGGAAAACCGCCCCTGGAAAAACATATCGACATTGAACTGCTGGGGCGTAACAGCATTAACTGGGCAAAAGAGCAGATGATCGCCTGTTTCATAACCCCCAAAGATCCGGACGTCCAGATGTTTGCCAGACAGGCGGTCAAGACGGCAAGCGACCATACCATAAAGTCCGAAATCGATGCGAATCTTTTCAAGGCGCTGACTTTGTTCGATGCCATGCAAAGCCTGGGAATGTATTATATGCCCGACCCGATCCAACCCTTTAATTTCTCAAAAATGTCCGCAGAAACGGTTATCGATTATGTTCAATTCCCCCGGGAGACATTATTGCGATTAAGCGGTGACTGCGATGATCTGTCCATACTCTACGCCTCTCTTCTGGAAGGCACCGGGATCGAAACGGTCATGGTAACTTCACCCGGCCATATATTCACCGCCTTTAGGCTGGCGGAAGGCAAACAAGCTGTCGATTCCCTCGGCCTTTCAGACGATCTTTTGTTCCAGCACAAAGGCGGTTATTATGTTCCTGTGGAAACCACCCTGGTAGGCCGTCCGTTCATTTCCGCCTGGCGTCTGGCGGCAAATACAATCGCAAAATATACCCCGGACCGGCAAATCGGATTCATCGACGTTTCCGAAGCCTGGAAAACCTATCAGACGGTATCCTTACCCCCGATGGAACGGGCAATCCCCATGCCCGACAAAGGACTGCTCGCGGTTCTGCTCAAACGGGAACTCGACGCCCTGAACCTGCGTCAGGTGGAAAAGAGACTGGCCATATATAAACGCTGGCTTGAACGGGAGCCCGGCAATATGTCTCTGCTGCTGCTTCTGGCCCGTCTCTATTCCGAAGTTGGTATCTTTGACCAGGCGGAAGAATATGCCCTGCGCGCCCAAAAAGAAAAACCCGAAAGTCCGGAGGTTAATCAGGCGCTTGGCAACATCGCCTACATGCAAAACAATCACCGGAAAGCATTGCAGTTTTACCAGAAGGCAGCTGCCGTATCCCACACAGCCGCCCTGCAGATTAATATCGCGCTGGCCAATCTTAAAGCCGGAGAACTGGTTCCGGCTCGCCAATCTTTTCAGGAAGCCAAAAAGCTTGATGCCAAACTGTTGAATGATTATCCGGAGCTGACCCAATTGCTCGAATAAATAAGGAGGTCCAACATGAAAAAAATTATCCTTTTCGCCTTTATTGCTGTTCTACTCCCCCATATTGCCATCACGGATACCGACAGCCAAACCGCGGAAAACAGCAAAAAAGCGGCTGTTGAAAAAAAGCAGCAAACTTTGCCATCCCAAGACCCGCAGACGGAGGGCAGCAACGAAACCTCCAAAAACCGCTTGAATTCCCTGTTTAAAGCCCTTAAAGAAAAATCCAAAGACATCAAGCCGACCAAATATGAAATCACCCTGCCCGTCTCAACAGCCGGCGCGCGCGGTGCGGAAACCCGCCAGGCGGACCGTTTTTCCGTAATCTGGCCCGATACGGGAATTTCCCCGATAACAGCCCTGACAGAAAATATAAAAAATGGGGTGGAGCAAGGAGAAAAAAAAGCGTCCTTACAAGCACAACTGGAAAATTTTAAAAAAGTTTTCCCGGAGTTTCGTGACCATCCCTTCCTTCATGAGCTGGCCGATATAATCGAAAAAAACATCTGATGCGTATGGGAAAACTTCGGTCGGCGGAAGGACTGCTACCACTTCCACTCCAGAACAACCAGACGGGCCCGCCAGCCATCAATTCTACAATCGATTGACTCCTTCTGTTTCAGCGTTGTTGAAAACGGCAGGGAACTTTGTGTGAGCAGGGAGTTGACCGATATATTGCCGGCAAAATGGCCTTGGATATCGACATCATCCTTTACTTTCCCCAGGCCGTATCCCACAGCAAAGGTTGACGATAAATCTGGCCGCCAATAATATCGCATACCGGCAAAAGTAGACAGCGTCCAGCCGGTATCTTCCATTTCCGCCTCTCCCCGGTAAGAAGCCCGGGTTTCACCGCTTACCGCAATACTTTCCAGCGATCCCGTCATGTCAGCATCAATATCCAGGCCGCCTTTCAGAAACAACACCCCGCCGGAAATCATTCCGAAAAACGACAACGAACCGTCAGCAGGACGTGTTTCATAACGAACGCCGAGCTGTAAAGGGATATAGTAATCCAGATATTGGTCGACACGAAGATGCACCCGCCCCTCAATATTGGTAAAAGGAATATTTCCTGTATCCACCAGGCCGGGTACAAGGGAAATGGTTTTCAAGTCATATCGCTTGTCATAATCCTCCTCTATCATGCCCGTGGAACCCGCGGATGCAGCCAATGATGCGAAAAACTCCAGTCCATGCCATTGTTGCGGCCGCGCCAACCGGAATTCAGCGCCTACCAGAAACAGATGCTCAAAAAGATCAATATTTTCATATCCCCGCAGCCAACCGCCAAGGCCGGCATTGACCCTGTCAAGCAAGTCCTCGGCTCCCCCCATATCGGACAGATAATTGTATTCGACAAACGGGGCCACCGTTAATGTTTGTTCTGCATCGCCCGCCGGACTCATCTGCGGACGCAAAAGCAGAACAATAAAAATGAGTCCTCCCAACCATCGCCAGTGCCTCTTCATAGACAGCCCCCCTTTTAGGGAACGGAAGTTGATTGCGAACGGTTTTTGCATATACCGGCAGGGCCGACAAAGGAACCGGAATAGATTACGATTACGGACAAGCGCTAACCGCTATATCCATTACAGGCCGGCATTAATCATGCCGTCAAAGAATCAAAGCTTCCAAGATTTTTTTAATGAAATTTATTTATGACAAAAGAAATTATCTGTCAATAATTTTCCAAAATCGTGTTGTTTCCAAAATCGCCGGGGCCGATTCCGAGTAAACCCGGTTGGTCGCCATGACCTGCCTTGCACTTTCAACTGATATTTTATGGTGCCAATCCGTTATGGATATCATTGCGGCCGTTAATAACAATCGGGACTTGAACAAGACATGGCAGTAACGTATGCTCATTGAAACGATAAAAACGAAATTTTGGAATGTACTGATGCCAAAAACAATAACATTCATCATTGTTGTTTTTGCCATACGGGCAGGCTTTTCACAACCCGCCGTCTGCCGCGCCGATATTGCCAAAATCGGCGTTTCGTGCGGTTTGGAACGCCTGGAGGGGATCACCTTGTATCAGATCGGTGGCCATCTCACAACGCCATCTTCCACATCAGAGGTTCGATTCCCGTTAAGTGAACTCAAATTCCCGCTGGACAGCTACCTGGGATCACTCCGTTTCACTTTACCCCTGACAAACCGTCTGTTGATCCTGCTTGATGGCAAAATGGATATCGCCCGGACCGGCTCGGAAACCATGAAGGATTCGGACTGGCTTGACACCGGTACCACCTCCACGATTTCCTCCGAAAGCGACGCGGATGTAACGGTACGGATATGGAGAGCCGAACTTGGGTACAAATTCCTTCAAAAACCCCGATACAGCTTACAGGCAGGGGTCGGTTATATTCACCAGGACTTTCGCTTTGACGTGGGCAATACCAGGCAAATTTCCAGTATCTCCGGCTACGACACGGGCTACTATCCCGGCTCCACTTTGGTTTATGATATCACCTACACCATCCCTTATTTTACCCTGGGAGCTGTTTTCAAAGCAAATTCCCGGTTTTCTCTGCATTTTTCCCTGGGATACAGTCCCTGTACGAAAGCCCGGGATAAAGACAGACATCTTATCACCCGTCAAAAATCAAAAGGAAATTGTGATGGGGATACGTTTCTGGGAAATATACAAGGCCGCTACCTTCTGACGGATCACTGGTCGGCCCGTCTCCGAATGAATTACCGCTGTCTCAACACGGATGGCCGCTCCGCAACCTATGACAGCAGGGAGGACACCCGGCAGCACACACTGGACCAGAAAACCGAAAGCAGGCAGGTCTCCCTGTGTATTTCGGCGGGGTATCGCTTTTAAGAAGTACATCAATCGGGATGCTCGGTATTCTGACGAAACTGAATATGGGACACATTAACCGGGAGGCCCTGGCCGATATATGGAAAGGGTATCCTCTTCTGCAGGCGCTCAAAGATCGGCCTGCCATTCTCATGAATCAGGGGCCGGGCTGCGAGAGTTGTAATTGGGCACCCTGTTGTAACGGCAGTTGTCCGGGGCTGGCATGAAATCACCCACCGGGTGATGCGTCGGGTAGCCCGGAAGACATGTGACCCGCGGGGACACAGTATAGCCTGCGAAGCGCCTGCATTCAATATATCTGTGGCAAACGTATTGTGCACGCTACTGGCCGGATAAAGATACCTTTTTTGAATGCCCAAACCCACACTTAAATGGCAATCGTAAACAGACTGCGGCATCTGTGATAGCCAGAGAGTGGATTCAGCTGCGCGTGTCGTCACCCTAAGGCCTGTCTACGGTAAAGGGCATCAACTCACTGGCGTCGCCCTGGCCATATTCGTTCGCGGGTATTATCAACCAATAGTAGTCCCCCTCAGTTAGCCGCTTGCCCGGAGTGATGGAACAGGTACCGTCGCCGTTGTCTACCATGGCGGCATCATACATCCGGTAAAACAACGTCCGTTGAAACCGGTTCTTGATGGCCAGTTTGTAGGAATCCGCATCCGCTACCGCATTCCAGCTATACGCGGGAAGTCTCTGGTAAATGGTACCGGCAGGTGTGTTTAATGTAGGCGCGGCCGGCGCTACTTGCGTCGTGTCCACGGTAAAGGGCATAAGCGCACTGGCGTCGCCCTGGCCATATTCGTTCGCGGGTATTATCAACCAATAGTAGTCTCCCGGGGCCAGTGCCTTGCCTGGGATAACGGAACAGGTACCGTCGCCATTATCCACCATGGCGGCATCATACCCTCGGGAAAACAAATTCCGCTGAAACCGGTTCTTGACGACCAGTTTGTAGGTGTCCGCATCCGCTACCGCATTCCAGTTATACGCGGGAAAGGCCTGGTCGGTGGTGCCGGCAGGCGTGTTTAACGCAGGAGCGGCCGGTGTTTTTGGGGAGGTGTCATCCTCCACAGTAAACGGAACAAGCTCACTGGCATCGCCCTGGCCATATTCGTTTGCAGGTATTATCAACCAGTAGTAGTCTCCCGGGGCCAGTTCCATACCCGGAATGACGGAACAGGTGCCGTCGCCATTATCCACGACAGCGGCATCATACCCTCGGGAAAACAAATTCCGTTGAAACCGGTTCTTGATGACCAGCTTGTAGGTGTCCGCATTTGCCACCGTGTCCCAGCTATACTCAGGAAAGGCCTTATGGATGGCGGCATTGGGGGTATTCAATGCAGGCGCGCGCGGCCTTAACCGGTGGCCCAGACCGCAGGGGTCGACAATGACCCCGTTAACAAATCCGTCCGCGTCACCAATACCACCGTCCGTCAAATGAAACACAAGGGATTTGCGGTTGGGGCTGAACGTTATGCTCGGCGTAAAATCATACCAGCCATTTACATTGTCCTGCTTATACCAGACCGCATCATCCGGCGCCGCATTCTGCAGATGTACCGTAAAACTGGCTGTCGCTCCGAGTTCGGCCAGTTTCACCCGAAAGGCCATCAAACCGTAAGGCAGTTCCCCGGTCATGTTCGTCAAATCCCTGATCTGGTCTTCGCTCATGGTTTCTATCGCAATGGATACAACGTCGTCGGAAAACTCCAGCCCGATATTATCGACGCCACCAGGCGTCAACAGGCTTCTCAGATTGGTCTCGTTCTCGTCAGGAGTACCGTTCTCATTAATGTCAGTTCCCGGCGCAGACGCCTGACCATCCGGTACGCCATCTCCGTCACAGTCCCGGTCGTCCGATCCGGTGGTAAATATGAATACATCAGACCACTCGGATTTAATGCCATGATCGCCCCAGTACTTGACCCGCCAGTAATAAGTGGTATCCGGCTTCAGAACCTTCTTGGTTACCTGGTGGGAGGTCAGTTCCTCGCGGAAAGTGTTGGCGTTATAGGTAAGACCTTGAAAATTCGACTTCTTGCTGATCTGCCAGCGGGTTTTAAAATGGGTACTGCAATCTTCGGGATCGTTATAAGGACTGGATTGCAAGGTCGGCGTCAAACTGACATGCGAAGCACCGTTCTGTGGAAAAATGAGCACGGGTTTATCCGGCGCGGAAAGACAAGCGTATTCCACGATGGACAAGGTAACGGTGTCCGTGTCGCTTGCCCCGGCATAATCGGTAACAGTCAGCTGAAACGTCAAACGCTCTCCTGAGGAATTGGAGGGTACAGTAAAGGTGGGCTGCACAACGTCCGGATCGGACAGGGTAACGGAGGGACCGGCGGTCTGCTCCCAGAAATAGCTCTTAATGCCGTCATCCGGGTCAAAGGAATCGGAACCATCCAGCGTTACCAGAGCGTTTTCCTTCACGTCCCGATCCTCACCGGCATCGGCCGTGGGGGCCACCCCGGGCAGCAGGTAGCCCAGCGGGGCCGACCAGGTTTCGATGTGGTCCTTCAAGTTATACGGCTCCAGCACGGCACATCGGGGGGAAGAAAAATACTGAAACGTCAGATACCCCAGTACGCCCTCT
This sequence comes from uncultured Desulfobacterales bacterium, assembly GCA_964632805.1. Taxonomy (GTDB): domain Bacteria; phylum Desulfobacterota; class Desulfobacteria; order Desulfobacterales; family Desulfosudaceae; genus CAZWCS01. The sequence goes on along the minus strand of CAZWCS010000001.1, from coordinate 3,228 downwards.
TCATCGGCGCTGATGGGATCATCGTAGGAAAACCCCCCGATCCGGATTACCCCTTCCGCAATCTCGTTATCGCCGGTCATGGTAAAACCGGCCAGAAGTGCGCCCAGTTCAAACGCGACAAAATCAAGCACCTGGGTATCATAGGCGACATCAAAACCCAGGGCATAAACATCGTTGGCGGGGTCCGGCTTGTAGGCATTGCGCAGATTGATCGGCACCCGGATAATCGCCCCCTCCTCCAGGGTGGCCTGGGCGCCCATAATGTCCAGAGCGCCGGCGGGATCCACACAACTGGAGCCGCTCACCCCGTCATAATGCAGCAGCATATCGTGCCCCAGGGCAAACACATCAGCAGCGGAGCTGCCCCAGAGATCGTACAGCATATCCGAGCCGGGACAGGACATTTCCGTCCAGGCGCTGCCGTCATAATGCAATATGAGGCCGGGCCCGTATATATCCTGAATAACAGAGACCCCGCCCACGGCAAAAACGTCGCCCGCGGAAGTGCCCCAGACATCCATTAACATCTGCTCATTGGAGGGGCAGGTCATTTCACTCCAGGTGGCGCCGTCGTAATGCAGGATCACGGCATCATAATCCTCATCCACATAATCATAACCCACGACAAAAACATCGTCCGATCCGCTTCCCCAGACGCCCATGAGCCAGTGATAGCGGCTGACAGGAGAAGTCATTTCACTCCAGGTGGCGCCGTCATAATGAAAAACCACCCCGTAATCATCAACATCAAAGCCCACCGCAAACACATCGCCGGCGGAACTGCCCCAGACCGCTTCCAGGCTGTCTGCTGTTGAAGGAGGAGACATTTCACTCCAGATACTGCCGTCATAGTGGAGAACCCCCCCGGTATCGCTGACCGCAAAAACATCGCTGCTTGAACTGCCCCAGACGTCATTCAGGCTTCCGATGGAGGGGGTGGTCATTTCACACCAGGTTCCGTCTTCATAGTGGGCAATGAAGGATTCGTAGGGAAAGGTCTCGGTACTGCCCACCGCAAACACATCGCCGGCGGAACTGCCCCAGACAGCGGAATAAGCTGCGTCCGAAAGGCAGCCCGAGGAACAGGTCGCTTGCGTCCAGGTGTTGCCATCATAATGGCTGATACAACGGCCAACCGTATAAATATTATCCAACGCGCTCCCCCAGATATCGGCTTTTTCGATCTCCTTATATGTGGTGACCAAGCTCCAGGTGCTGCCGTCATAATGGGCAATAAGGCCCGGCCGACCATATCCGCCCACCGCAAACACATCACTGCCCGAACTCCCCCAGACGCCATGAAAGCGATCCGTCACCGGGCTGGTCATTTCACTCCAGGTGGCGCCGTCGTAATGCAACAGGGTGCCCCCATGACCCGCCGCAAACACATCACTGCCCGAATTTCCCCAGACCGCATATAAGGTGTCATTGACGGGGATGGTCACTTCACTCCAGGTGGCGCCGTCATAGTGAATAACGATGGCATTGTTGCTGTCATCATAGCCCACCGCAAACACATCACCGGCGGAAGTGCCCCAGACATCATAAAGGTGCTTGGCACCGGAACAGGCCATTTCCGTCCAGGTGCTGCCGTTATAGTGCAGAATCAGGGCCGTATTGGTATTCCCGTCCACTATCTGCTCGCCCACCGCAAACACATCACTGCCCGAACTGCCCCAGACACCATGAAGATAAGAAGGATAGGTGTCGGGATTGATATAGGTAACGGAATCGGTCATGTCACTCCAGGTAGAGCCGTCATAATGCTGAATCGCGCCATGCCTGCCCACCGCAAACACATCACTGCCCGAACTGCCCCAGACAGCGGCCAGCCAGTCAGTTGCGGGACAGGCCATTTCACTCCAGGCAGAACCGTCATAGTGCAGAATCCGGGCCATATAATCATTCTCAGGGGTCTCCCATCCCACTGCGAAAACATCGTCCGCGGAACCGGCCCAGACACCGAAAAGATGTGTTTTTACGCCGCTTTCCATAAGATCATAGGTGGCGCCGTCGTAATGCAGAATGGTGCCGAACTCCCCCACCATAAAAACATCGCTGTCCGAAACCGCATAGACATCCTTCAGGTTATTTCCCACGGGTAACGGATGCTGCCACTCCCATTCCATATCCGCCAATCCCGGCGAGGCCGAAACCAGTAACAGAAGACAACTTACCACCGCCAAAAAAGTACGACCGATTAAGCGAGATTGCTTGATTTTCCCCATGGTCTCCCCCTTTCCTGTGGTTCGCGTTGATCATGCAAATATTTTATGGAACCGATTTTTACCCCACTTTCTTATAAGCTGCGGCCCGGTCGCCGCCCCCATCCGTTTCGGTATTCCCGTTGAAACCCAGCCATTTATCAAAGTTCCGGATGGCCCGCTGAATCACATCAGACATCATCTCATGCTCCCGGGGCGACAGGCTTAAGTATTCGGTAATGGCTTTGAACACTTCCGCCTGGTCACGTTTAACCGGCCCCAGGAATTTCCGGCCGGCCGCGGAGATGGCAAAAATTTTGGCGCGCAGATCCCGGGGATCGTCGTCTCTGGTGATAAGCCCCTGCTGATAGAGTTTTTTGAGGGTATTGGAAACCGTGCTGGCGCTTATCTGTTTAAAAAAAGCGCTCAGCTGGGAAAAACTGACTGCACCTTTTTTCTCCAGATACTCCAGAAAAACAAGTTCTCTCTCGCTGAGCTGATCGGCGTGCCCGCCCCTGCCCGAGGACTCCATAAATAATCGGACGCGAAATGACAGTTGTTCAATCCTGTTTTCCAGTAAATCTTTCATTACCGAAATCCCCCGAAATGGAATTTAACGATCCCAATCAATTGCTGCGGCTTGTCCCCCTCTTTTTCCGTCCACAGCAATTCCGAAAAATTGGTTGTTACTTGGTCTTCACAGACCTGGAATGAAACTGAAATATTGTTTACATTGTGAATTATTTACTTTTGAAAGAAAATAAAAGCAAAAAATATGCCACACGGAACTGTTTCTTTGCGAATTATAAAAATCTGAAATAAATAAATTTATTTTATTATCCCAAAATAGCTGTCGCCCGTCATGACCATTGCTTACAAAAAATGTCAGCTCAGGCGACACATTTGGGCAAAAACAGGGACAGGGGAAGTTATCAATTTGAAAAAACCAATCTGCAAATCCCCCCTCCCCCACCGTACGTACGGATCGCGTATACGGCGGTTCGGCTGGTATAAGTTGAGCCGC